>JARKPC010000106.1 GCA_029975435.1 Propionivibrio sp.
TCAGCGCCATGTGGTTGCCCTTGGCCGTTTCGCCCGTCCCGCCGCAGGGATTTGCCAGCCACACATGCAGTTCATCGCCCTTGCGCGCGAAACCGATGCGCACGGTACCCGGCTCGCCGGACGGTTCGATGCCGTGATAGACCGCGTTTTCCAGCAATGGCTGGAGCATCAATGGAGGCACCTTCACGTCGGCAGGCACGTCAGTGATTTCCCATTCGACATTGAGCCGATCACCCAGTCGCAGTTTCTCCAGATCGAGATACTGCCGGCAAAGCGCAATCTCGTCGGCCAGCGGCAGCAGATCGCGATGGTCGCGCATCAGCACCCGGAACAGGTCGGCCAGTTCCTCCAGCGCCTGTTCCGCCCGCCGCGGTTCGGAGCGGATCAGCGAGAGCACGGCATTCAGGCTGTTGAACAGGAAATGCGGACGAATACGCGCCGTGAGCGCCTGCAGGCGCGCCTCGGCCAGGGCCGGCGAAAAGATCCTGGCGCGCATTTCGAAGTAGAACAGCATCACTCCCGCCACCAACCCGCCGAGCAAGCCCGCCTTGACGCTACGCTGCCAGCCGCCTTCGTCGAAGCCCATGAAGCGCCAGAAATCCAGCAGCAGGACAGCGGACAGTACCGCCAGCAGAAGCACGCCCAGTTGCCCGGCACGCGCCGGCAATAGGCGGAAAGCACGCGCAAACAACGCCAGCAGCGCCAGGTTCGCCAGCAGCAGCGGCTGCACCCAGGCCGCCATTTCGACATACTGCTGTGGCCAGTCGGCAACGCCACGGCTTTGCACCAGCGCCGCCGCCAAGGCACAGAGGTTGACGCCGAGCAGGATGCGCAGCATGACGCCGAAATTGCGGAAGTCCGGGAGCGGGTGGCTCGCGGGGTTATGCTTTATACTGGGCATTTATATGAGTGGTCGCCGGTTCCGGTCCACGAATTCTAGCTCAAGCTCTTGCCTTTATCATGAATCCCGACACCCCTTCTACGCCTTCGCAATACACGTGGGCCGGCCGTTTTTCCGAGCCGATGTCCGATCTCGTCAAACGCTACACGGCCTCGGTCGATTTCGACAAACGCATGTGGCGGCAGGACATCCGCGGCTCGTTGGCGCATGCCAAGATGCTGGCCCGGCAAGGAATCATTTCGGCCGAAGACCTCGCCGATATCCAGCGCGGCATGGTGCAGATCGTCGGCGAGATCGAATCCGGCGCCTTCGAATGGTCGCTCGACCTGGAAGACGTGCATCTCAACATCGAGAAACGCCTGACCACGCTCGTCGGCGATGCCGGCAAGCGCCTGCATACCGGCCGTTCGCGCAACGACCAGGTGGCCACCGATATCCGCCTCTATCTGCGCGATTCGATCGACGACATCCAGATCCTGCTCGGGCAGTTCCAGACCGCCTTGCTCGACCTCGCCGAGCGCGAAGCCGCGACCCCGATGCCCGGTTTCACCCACCTGCAAGTGGCACAGCCGATTACCTTCGGCCACCATGTTCTGGCGTGGTATGAAATGACCCGCCGCGACGCCGAGCGCTTCGCCGACGTCCGCAAACGCACCAACCGCCTGCCGCTCGGCGCCGCCGCGCTGGCCGGCACGACCTACCCGATCGACCGCGAATTCGTCGCCGCCGAACTCGGCTTCGAGGGCGTTTGCGAAAACTCGCTCGACGCCGTCTCCGACCGCGACTTCGCCATCGAATTCTGCGCCGCGGCCGCGCTCTTGATGATGCACATCTCGCGCATCTCCGAGGAACTGGTGCTGTGGATGAACCCGCGCTTCGGCTTCGTGAAGATCGCCGACCGGTTCTGCACCGGCAGTTCGATCATGCCGCAGAAAAAGAACCCGGACGTCCCCGAACTCGCGCGCGGCAAGACCGGCCGCGTCTACGGCCATCTGACAGCCCTGCTGACGCTGATGAAGGGCCAGCCGCTGGCCTACAACAAGGACAACCAGGAGGACAAGGAGCCGCTTTTCGACGCCGTCGACACGATCACCGACACGCTGCGCATCTTCGCCGACATGATTCCCGGCGTTACGGCCCGCCCGGAGAACCTGCGCGACGCGCTGCGCCAAGGCTTCGCCACGGCCACCGACCTCGCCGACTATCTGGTGCGCAAGGGGTTGCCGTTCCGCGACGCGCACGAAGCCGTCGGCCTGGCCGTGCGGCGGGCCGAAGAGCGTGGCGTCGACCTGCCGCAACTGCCGCTCGCCGAACTGCAGTCCTTTTCGCCGATGATCGGTGAAGACGTGTTCGCGGTGCTCACCGTCGAAGGATCGCTCGATTCCCGCAATCACATCGGAGGAACGGCGCCAGAACAAGTGCGCGCCGCTATTGCCCGGGCCCGACAGCGCGCGTAGCGTAACAACTCATGAAAAAAATCGGGAAATACGATCTCGTCCGCGTCCTCGGCAGCGGGGCGACATCGACCGTCTATCTGGGGCACGATCCGTTTGCCCAGCGCGAAGTAGCCATCAAGATCGCCTTTCCCGAAATCCTCAAGCATCCGGAACGCGGCAAGCTGTACACGCACCTGTTCATGAACGAGGCGTCGCTGGTCGGCAAGCTGGCGCATCCGCACATCGTCCAGATCTTCGACGCCGTCGTTGCCGAAGACCTCTGCTATATCGTCATGGAGTACGTGCAGGGCGGCACGCTGGAGGAATGTTGCAGCGAAAAGAAGCTGCTGCCGGTCGAGCGCGTGGTCGAAATCATCTTCAAATGCACGCGCGCCCTTGATTTCGCCCACCGCATCGGCGTCACCCACCGGGACATAAAGCCGGCCAACATCCTTTTCGTCGGTAACGACCCGACCAGCGGCGACATCAAGATCTCCGACTTCGGCGCAGCCATCGTCGACCACCCGGACCGCACGCTCGTCTCCGGCATCGGTTCGCCGGCGTACATGTCACCGGAGCAGGTGCGCGAAATGCCGCTGGACCACCGCACGGACATCTATTCGCTCGGCGTGGTGATGTACCAGTTGTTGACCGGCCAGTTGCCTTTCCAGGCCAGCAACAACTACAACATCGTCTACCAGATCATCAATACCGAGCCGACTCCGCCATCGCGCCTGCGCAAGAGGGTTCCGGCCGCGCTGGACGCGATCATCGCGCGCGCGATGGACAAGGACACCGCTACGCGCTACGCCTCTTGGGAAGAGTTCGCCCAGGATCTGGCCCAGGCGTTCCGCCAGGAAACAATCAGGGCGGTCAAGCGCGGTCTTTCCGAATCGGAGAAATTCGACACCCTGCGCAGGCTGCCTTTCTTTGCCGACTTCTCGGACGTCGAGTTATGGGAAGTGTTGCGCTTCTCGGCATGGAGCACGGTCGCTCCGGAACACACCATCATGCGCGACGGCGACTCCGGCGATTTCTTCTGCTTCCTGGTCGACGGCGAACTGAAGGTGACCAAGAACGGGCGCATGCTCAACCTGTTGACCGTCGGCGACTGCTTCGGCGAAATGGCCGTCATCAGCAAGAGCATGCAGACGCGCGGTGCGGACATCGCCGCGCTGACCGAGGCCAAGATCGTCACGGTAAAAGGCGATGCGCTACGCCACGCCAGCGAAATCTGCCGCATGCACTTCTATCAGGCGTTCCTGGAAGTCATGGCCAACCGTCTCACGCTGGCCAATGCCCGACTGGCAGCGCTTTAGGCGAAGTCCGGCAAAATCTCCGGCCCAGCCTCAGTGGCCACAACCCGGCACTGAGTCGCGCCAGCCGCCGTAGTTGGGGCGCTGGTACGTTGTGCGCACGATCCCCGTAGTGGCATCGAAGAGAACGTCAAAGAAAGCCTGCTGATTCCAGCTATCGCAGAAAAGCCACGACCACACCAGTTCATCGCGCGCCTTGAAATAGGTCACGTTCTGTGGCGGCACGGGTCCAAGAAGCCGCAGAACGCTCGCCATGTCGCTCTTTCCGCCCTGAACTCGGGCGAAATGCTCCATGTCGAGCACTTTTTCGATCCGCTCGAGGCGACCATCCGGGCCCATGAAAACCATGAACGTTTGGGTCGCGGCAGGCCCGCGTGGGTAGGCCAGTTGCTCGCGCCCGTCCGGATCTTTCCAGCGCATGGCCGGAACGCCCATCGACGCAATAACGTCGGACAGTTCCGACATGCCAGGCTTGAGATCGCTGCCGCCGAAACCGGCGCACGCCGAAAGCGACACGACGACGCAGGCCAGGAACAAACGGCGAAAACCAGAAAGACCGCTTATCGACATCTTGCAATCTCCATTATCTCGATCAGAACGTCACGATTCTACTCTCTCGCCACGGGGCAATCAGCAGTAAAGCGTGCGCGCTGGCACCGGTTGGCCCGATCAGCTTAGACAACATTAGCTAATTGTTTCGTATACAAATTTTAACTTTTAATAACAAATGAACGCTCCTACACTGACACTGATCCGGGGCAACCCGCCACCGAATCACGTGAAGGACCAGTAGAGAAAAGCACGAATACGCACCTCGTCGGCCATCGCCGCTACGGAGATCACCATGGACCAATCGAACCGCTACGCCGCACTGGACCTGAACGAGGACGACCTTATCAAGGCCGGCAAGCACATCCTGGTTGCCTATCGGATGAAACCCAGGACGGGGACGAGCTACCTGAGCGCCGCAGCCCATTTCGCCGCCGAATCGTCGACCGGCACCAACGTCGAAGTATCAACCACCGACGAATTCACCAAGGGACTCGATGCGCTGGTCTACCACATCGACGAGGCGACGGAGGATCTGCGTATTGCCTACCCGATCGACCTGTTCGATCGCAACATCACCGATGGCCGTTTCATGCTGGTTTCGTTCCTGACCCTGGTCATCGGCAACAACCAGGGCATGAGCGACATCGAGCACGCCAAGATGATCGACTTTTACGTCCCGCCGCGCGTGATCCAGATGTTCGACGGTCCGGCCAAGGGCATCGCCGACCTCTGGCGCATCCTGGGGCGGCCGGCACACGACGGCGGCTATATCGCCGGGACGATCATCAAACCGAAACTCGGCCTGCGCCCGCAGCCTTTTGCGGAAGCCGCCTACCAATTCTGGCTGGGCGGCGATTTCATCAAGAACGACGAACCGCAAGGCAACCAGATTTTCGCCCCGATCAGAAAAACGCTGCCGCTGGTCTACGAAGCCATGAAGCGCGCCCAGGACGAAACCGGCGAAGCCAAGCTGTTCTCCATGAATATCACCGCGGACGACCACTACGAAATGTGCGCCCGCGCCGACTTTGCCCTGGAGACGTTCGGTCCCGACGCCGACAAACTGGCCTTCCTGGTCGACGGCTATGTCGGAGGACCGGGCATGGTCACCACGGCGCGGCGCCAATATCCGGACCAGTTTCTCCATTACCATCGCGCCGGACACGGCGCCGTCACGTCGCCAAACTCGAAGCGCGGTTACACGTCGTTCGTCCTGGCAAAAATGAGTCGCCTGCAGGGCGCTTCCGGCATCCACGTAGGCACCATGGGGCACGGCAAGATGGAAGGTGAAGGCGAGGACAAGAAAATCGCCTTCATGATCGAGCGCGACGAATGCCAGGGCCCGGTGTATTTCCAGCGATGGCACGGCATGAAGCCAACGACTCCGATCATCTCGGGCGGCATGAACGCGCTGCGCCTGCCCGGGTTTTTCCAGAATCTCGGGCATGGCAATATCATCAACACGGCGGGCGGCGGCGCCTACGGCCACATTGACTCGCCGGTTGCCGGAGCCCGCTCGCTGCGCCAGGCCTACGAATGCTGGAAAGCCGGCGCCGACCCGATCGAGTGGGCGCGGGAGCACCGCGAATTCGCCCGCGCCTTCGTCTCTTTCCCCGAAGATGCCGACATGCTCTATCCCGGCTGGCGGCAAAAGCTCCGCTAATGTAACCGGCTAGGCGGTCGTCTTTCGCGCGGGTTTCAACAATTCCGGATGGGCCAGCTTGTCGAGATATGCCGGTGCGAACTCAAGGACGAAATCCCAGAAAGCCGCGAGCGCCGGGGTCATCCGCTTGCACTTGTGTCGCACGATGAACCAGCGGCGCATCACGGAAGCGCCTTCGACCTGCAGCACGGCCAGATGCCCGGTACTCAGCTCAAGCCCGAGCGTGTGCTGGGAAAGGAAGCTGATCCCCAGCCCCGCCACCACGGCCTGCTTGATCGCCTCGTTGCTGCCCATTTCCATGACGATGTTGGGCTCGATGGAACGCAGGCGGAAGAACTCCTCCATCGCCGATCGCGTTCCGGAACCCGCCTCGCGGACAATCATCGGCTCGTCGATGATATCGCTGACGGTCAGGCCGGTACGCTTGGTCAATGGATGATCGGCGCAGCAGACGATAACGAACGGGTGCGGAGCGAAGTTCACCGCCTCGGCATCCATATCTACGGGCGGGCGCCCCATGATGGCCATGTCGACCTCGTTCGCCTCCAGCAGCCTGGCCACTTCCTCGCGGTTGTTCACTAGCAACCGGACACGGACATCAGGATGTGCCTTGCTGAACTCGGCGAGCAGGCCGGGCGCGAAATATTCCGCGGTGCTCGTCACGGCAACCGCCACGCGTCCGCCTTTCAGCCCCTTGAGCGCCATCAGCGATTCGTCGGCATCCTTGAGCAGGCGCAGTATCTGCCGTGCATGGTCGAGCAGGACATCCCCGGCGTCGGTCAGGTAAACCCGCTTGCCGATACGGTCAAAGAGGATCGAATTCGAGACCTCTTCCAGTTGTTTGATCTGCAGGGAAATGGCAGCATGTGTCAGATGCAGTTCCTCGGCCGCGCGCGCGAAAGAAAGATGCGTCGCAGCCACGGAAAAGATCTGGAGTTGTCGGATCGTAATGTTTTTCATCAACAAACAATAATTAAATAAAATTCGGGAAATGTTTAGCTAGTATTTTTCTATCATACCAATACAATCTATTCAACCTGAATTTGTTTTTTCGCCTGTTTTCCGGGAGTAGCAGCATGCGATTTGGACTGACCAACGTCAATAAATACCTGACTGGAGAACAGCGCAGCAACCCCGCGATCGCCGGTGACTTCTCCATGTTGATCAGCGACGTGGTGCGTTCCTGCAAGGCGATCTCGCAGACTGTCTCTCTGGGCAAACTGACGCTGCGCAAGGAGGACGGAGCGACCATCGTTCCGCAGGATGGCACGACCAGCCCCTTGAAGGAAATGGCTAACCAGACATTCCTCCATCATTGCGAATGGGGGGGGCATCTGGCGGCGATTTCTTCGGCGGAGATGGACACCATCTATACCCCGCCGCCCGCCGACCGAAGGGGAAACTACCTGCTGCTCTTCGATGCCCTCGACGGGTCATCGAATATCGACGTCAATCTTTCCGTCGGCAGCATCTTCTCGGTATTGCGTTGCCCCGAGCACAGCGGGGAAGTGACGACCAAAGACTTCCTGCAACCCGGAACCGCCCAGGTGGCCGCTGGGTACACCCTGTACGGCGCATCGACGATCCTGGTACTGACAGTAGGCTCGGGAACGCACGGCTTCACCCTCGACCGTGAAATCGGGGAGTTCCTGCTCACTCACCCGCATCTGCGCATCCCGGAGGAAACTCGCAGTTTCGCGATCAACGCCTCCAAGGAGCGTTTCTGGGAACCGCCGATCCGCCGCTATGTCGAGGAATGCCTGGCCGGCCAGAGCGGCATTCGCGGCAAGGATTTCAACATGCGCTGGGCCGCGGCCATGGTTGCCGATGTTCACCGCATACTCATGCGCGGTGGCATCTTCCTGTATCCGCGAGACACGCGCGAACCGGGTGCACCGGGACGCACCGACCTGCTGCACAAGGCCAACCCGATGGCCATGATCATCGAACAGGCGGGCGGAATGGCATCGACGGGACATGAACGCATCAGCACGATCGTTCCGCAAGCATTGCACCAGCGAACGCCGATCATTCTCGGTTCGCGCGCCGAGATTGAACGAATCGAGCGCTACCATGCAGAATACGCGAATGGCGACGACAAGCCTTTCAGCTCTCCCCTTTTCTCCACCCGATCCTTGTTCCGGACCGATTGAGCCGGCCACGCAAGAAGTCGCACACTTATTTAACGGAGCATTTGAATGTCGATCAAACACCCCATCATTGCCATAACGGGATCATCGGGGGCAGGTACTTCGTCGGTCACCCACGCTTTCCAGCACATATTCAGGCGGGAAAACCTGAACGCGGAACTCATCGGTGGCGACAGTTTCCATCGCTACGACCGCGCAGCGATGACCGCCAAGATGGCCGAAGAGGAGGCCGCGGGCAACAACCATTTCAGCCACTTCGGCCCGCAAGCCAATCTGATCGAGGAACTCGAAGCTCTGTTCCGCGAGTACGGGGAAACCGGACAGGGCAAACGGCGCCATTACATCCATGACGAAGAGGAAGCCGGTCGCTATGGGGCGCGCCCCGGCACATTCACGCCATGGGAGTCTCTGCCAGAGAACACCGACCTGCTGTTCTATGAAGGGTTGCACGGAGCCCTGCAAACCGGCACGGTGGATATCGCCCGCCACGTCGACCTGCGCGTCGGCGTCGTTCCGATCATCAATCTGGAATGGATCCAGAAGATTCACCGCGACAAGGCGTTGCGGGGCTACTCTTCCGAAGCTGTCATGGACACCATCCTGCGCCGCATGCCCGACTATATCAACTACATCTGCCCACAATTCTCGCGCACCCACGTCAACTTCCAGCGCGTACCCACCGTAGACACATCCAACCCGTTGATTGCCAAAGACATTCCTTCTCTGGACGAAAGCTTTCTGGTCATCCGCTTCGACAATCCGCGGGGCATTGATTTTCCCTATCTCTTGAGCATGCTGCACGATTCGTTCATGTCGCGGCCGAACATCATTGTCTGCCCGGGCGGGAAAATGGGCCTGGCCATGCAGATCATCTTCACCCCGATGATCCTGCAACTGATGGACCGCAAACGCCGCGCTCGATGAACTGCGTTCAGGAGCGCGTCCGACGCTCCTGCCACCAGCCGATGAGCACCGGGATCAGCGAAACGAAAATAATGCCGACGATCACCAGGCTCAGGTTTTTTTGCACCCAGGGCAGATTGGCAAAGAAGTAGCCCGCCAGCGTCAGCGATACCACCCAGCCGACGGCCCCTGCCAGATTGAAGAAAAAGAAGCGACCGTAGTCCATCGCCCCGACGCCGGCCACGAACGGGGCAAATGTGCGCAGCAGCGGCAGGAACCGCGAAATCACGAGGGTCTTGCCGCCGTGCCGTTCATAAAAGACTTGAGTCTTGAGCAAAGCGCCCTTGTTGAAGAATCGCGAGTTCTGCCACTGGAAAACGCGTGGCCCGATATAGCGGCCGATCTGGTAGTTGAGCATGTTCCCCAGCGTTGCCGCGGCCACTAGCGACCCGACGAGCATGAAGATATCCATGCCGCCGAGAGCGGCCAGCCCGCCGGCGACGAAAAGCAGCGAATCCCCCGGCAGGAACGGGGTCACGACGAACCCCGTCTCGCTGAAGATGATGGCGAAAAGGATCGCGTAGATCCACACGCCGTAATCCTGGACGAGCATGGCCAGATGCTTGTCGAGATGCAGGATGATATCGATGAAGGTCGCGACGTATTCCATGGGGCGGTCTTGCACAAGAGTGGAGAGCGCATTCTACCGGATGTCGTTGTCCGCCCGTGTTATTGAAGCGGAGATACGCCGGCGGATTTGTGGCGGAGTATCTATACTGAAAACTTGCCGATCGTCGGGAGATACAAGTCATTTCGACCGGCGGAGAGACACAATTCCAAATCCCATGAAGAGGTCACCATGAAAAAAACAGGCTTTCTACGCAAGTCATCCTTCGCGCTCGTTGTCCTGGGCGCCATCCATGCGGCCCCCACCCTGGCGCAAGGCACGGTCAACGCCATCTGCAGTACCGATCAACCTTGGTGCGACCTGGCCGCCAGCGAATTCCAGAAAGCTACCGGCATCAAGGTCATGCAGACCAAGAAGCCGACCGGCGAAGCACTGGCGCAACTGCGCGCCGAAGCCAACAATCCGAAGACGGATCTATGGTGGGGAGGTACGGGGGATCCTTTCCTCCAGGCTGCCGACCTCGGGCTGCTGGAACCCTACAAGCCCGACTACCTGAACGACCTGCATCAGTGGAGTGTTCGCCAGTACGGAATCTCGCAGTTCATGGTCGGTGGTTTCTATACCTCGGCCATTGGGTTCGGGATGAACACGGAACTGCTTAAGAAAAAGAAACTCCCCGAACCGAAGTGCTGGGCCGACGTGATCAAGCCGGAATACAAGGGCGAGATCGAGATTTCCCACCCGGCGTCGAGTGGAACGGCCTACACGATTCTGGCTGGACTTGTTCAGCAGATGGGAGAGGAACAGGCATTCGACTACATGAAGAAGCTGCACAAGAACGTCAGCAACTACACCCGCAGCGGACAGGCCCAAGCGCCCAATGTCGCCAAAGGCGAGGTGACGGTGGGCATCAGCTTCATGTTCAACTTCGAGGCCTGGCGCTTCAACAAATACCCAATCAAGACCATTGCCCCGTGTGAAGGCACCTCCTACGAGGTGGGTGGCATCGCCATGGTCAAGGGGCAGCGCAACAAGGAAGCGGCCAAACGGTACTACGACTGGTTGATGAGTCCGCAGGGCCAGGCCGTCGGCGGCATGGCCAACAGCCTGCAGGTGCCGGCCAACAAGACTTTCAAACCCGATCCGCGCATTCCCCTGCTTGATGACGTGCGCCTGATCAAGTATGACTTCGAGAAATATGGCAAGTCCGCGGAGCGCCGTCGCCTGCTGGAGCGCTGGACGAAAGAGGTTGAATCGCTGCCTCGCTGAGGTTACAAACCGTCACAGAACAGCCCAAAACGCACAACAGACACTGGGGATAGCTAAAACGTATATTGCAATTGTTGCTTCAGCGTCCCCCGCTGACAATGTTTGACCCTCCATGACCCATCGCAACGATGGGACTTTCAATCC
>JARKPC010000131.1 GCA_029975435.1 Propionivibrio sp.
TGATTCCACGACTGTCGAGCTGGACGATGTGGCCAAGCTCGCTGCTCTGATGCCCGAGAGCCTGGGCGTGTCCGTCTGGCTAGCGGCGACCATGGGGCTGCGGCTCGGCGAAGTACTCGGCTTGCAGCGCCAGGATCTCGACCTCGACGCCGAGGACGGCCCGGTGCTGCACATCCGCCGGCAGTGGTTGATCAAGGCGAGCCCGCCGCGTTACGCGGACCCGAAGGCCGGTAGCGCCGGCACGTTGGCGATTCCTGAAAGCCTGGTCCCAGTACTCCGCGATCATCTGAAGCGGTTCACTGGACCAGGGCCTGAGTCGCCGCTGCTGCCGTCCACGGTCAACAAGAAGGCTCCCATATCGCAATCGTCCTTCGACAAGCAGTGGCGCGCCGCCCGCCACCAGGTCAAGGCCGGCCTGCATTATCACGATCTGCGCGCCGTCGCGTTGACCTTGTACAACCGGCAGGGCGCGACCGCTGAAGAATTGATGAGGCGCGGCCGGCACACCGATATGGACACTGCCCGCGTGTATCAAGGTGCCACCTCCGCCCGCGATCGGATGCTGACCGCCAAGCTCGACGACGCGTTACGGAAGGTGATCAAGTGAACGCGTGGTCGCCGCGCATCGCTGCAATGACACGCGCTGAGCGACTTGACACGTGTGCCACAATCTGTTTGTAGGAATGTTGCTCTGATGTGCCAGAGGTTATCTAGTGAATCTAGGAGCCGCGTAAGGTAGCAGTTATAAGCGGGAAGCCTCGACGGGATGCCAGCCGCCCAAGTTGGCCTGAAACATGGATGAATCGATGGCATCGATCGAGTAATCGAATCCGGCCCCGACCGGGTTACCAAACGACGAGACATCGGAAGAACTCCCCCCGGTCCACGATCAGGGGGCACCTTAAGACTTAAGACTGAACCCCGGCTACCGGACCGGGTGAACAATCCGAAGAAGCATCGAGAGAGCTCTGCCCTTGGGCCACGATCAGGGGTACCTCGGACTGAACCCCGGGTTCTGCCGGGCCACCAAGGTGAAGGAGCATCGAGAGAGC
>JARKPC010000138.1 GCA_029975435.1 Propionivibrio sp.
ACCCTGGTAGATGATCATGTCGGATCCGCACACCCCGGCGTACGCCACCTTGATCAGCACTTCCCCGACACCCACCTCCGGCAAAGCCTTCTCCCCTACCTCCACACTCCGCGATCCCTTGTATTCGATGCTCTTCATGACTCGTTCACCTCAGAATTTGTTGACCTGGTACAGCGGCGCTTCGCCGCGCAGGACGCGCCGGGTCTCCTCGGCGGCCTTGCGTTTCAGCTCCTGCGCCGATTCCTCGGAATGCCAGGCCATGTGGGGCGTGCAGTAGAAATTCTCGTGCTTGAACAGGGGATGGGTCAGCGGGCCGGGCTCGACCGCCAGGACATCCATGGCGGCACCGGCCAGTTTCTTGTCCGTGAGCAGCTTGTCGAGCGCCACTTCGTCGACGATACAACCGCGCGCGGTATTGACGAGGTAGGCCGACGGCTTCATCAGGCTCAGCATCGCCCCGTCGAGCAGGTTGCGCGTGACGTCGGTCAGTGGACAATGCACCGATACGACATCGGACTGCCGCAGCAAGTCTTCCAGGCTGGTCAGCGTGACGTAGTCCGGCAGATTGGCCGGATTGAGGTAAGGATCGTAGCCCACCACCTTCATGCCCAGCGCGTGCGTCTTGTGCGCCATGGCCCGGCCGATACGACCGAGGCCGATGATCCCGATGGTCTGCACCTGATGCCGATGTACCGGATGCATCAGGCGGAAGTCCCACTGCCCGCGCTTGATCTGCGCGTTGGCCATGGGAATTTTTCGCGTCAGGCACAGCATCATGGCCAGCGCGTGGTCGGAAACCTCGTTCGTTCCGTAATCGGGAACATTGCTGACCACGATACCCAGATCGGAGGCGGCCAGCAGATCCACGGTATCGACACCGACACCGTAGCGGGCGATGATCCGGCATCTTGGCAGCTGCTCCAGGACGCGCCGCGTCATCGGGGCATACTGGATGAGAATCCCTTCTCCGTCCTGGCATTGGGCGATGATTTCGTCTTCCGTCCGGCACGCCAGCCAGCGAATTTCCGGGCACGTGTCCTTGAGCACGGCCTGCTCGATATCGATCGACGGATGATCGCAGTCCGCCACGATCACCACATGCTGCTTATCCCGATGCTGAACCTGTTGCTTGTCCTGATGCTTATCCACGTACCCTCCCGATCACTGACCTGTCGACAAAAAACCAAATATGGAACGCCGTTCCTTAATAACAAATCACGGAAATTTTTATGGAACGTCGTTTCAAAGTCAACAAGTTTCGTTTACTGCCTGCCTCCTCAATCGGAAAAACTCAACTGCACCTTCATCTGCGACGAACGATCGCGGGCGATCTCAAACGCCTCGGCAATCTTCTCCATCGGCAACGTTTTCGTGATCACGGGTTTCACGTCGATGCGCTGTTCCCGGATCAGGCGCGCCGCCACGGCGTATTCATGATGGAAGCGATGCGTGCCGACCAGCCGGATTTCCTTGCCGACCAGGGCATTCACCGGGATATCGGCGCTGCCGGTCACTCCCACCTGGACGATGGTGCCGCGCGGCCGAATGACGGGAAACGCCTGCTTGAGCACGGCGCCGACCCCCGTGCATTCAAAGACCACATCGAAGTACCCCTTGTCGGCCGAGTAGTCGGCCATCAGTCGATCCGGCTCGTTGGCGGCGTTGATCGCCACGTTCGCGCCCATCGCCAGCGCCGCTTTGAGCGGAGCTTCGGAAATATCCATGGCCACGATTTCCTGCGCCCCCGCCACCCGGACGGCGCCGATCAACAACGCACCGATCGGGCCGGCACCGGTCACCAGCACGCGCTTGCCGAGCAGGCTGCCGGCCTGATTGACAGCATGCACGCCAACCGCCAGCGGTTCGGTGCAGGCGGCTTCGCCCAGCGACACCTTGTCGCCCATCGGTTCGCATTGATACTCCTCGGCCACCAGGCGATCGCGGAATCCACCGTGCGTATGCGGCTTGCGCATGGCGCTGCCGAAGAACTGCATCTCCAGACAATGCTGCTGTTCGCCGGCCAGGCAGAATTTGCATTTGCCGCAGGGGCGGCTGGGGCTGACCGCCACACGGTCGCCCGGCCGAACGCGCGTCACCTTGTCACCAACCGCCTCGACGGTCCCGGCCACCTCGTGCCCCATGACGATCGGCTCGGTCACGCGGATCGTTCCGATCCCGCCTTCCCAGTAATAGTGGATGTCCGAACCGCAAACACCGCCCACGCCGATGCGGACGAGGACCTGTTGCGGCCCGACTTCGCCGACTTCACGATTTTCGATACGCACATCTTCCTGCGCATAGAGAACACAAGCACGAGTTTCCATTAACAACATTCCTTCAATCAGTTGAATCAGAACGACTTGATCTTCGCCCACACGGCGTCATCCACCGGGATACCGTTGGCCAGGTTGGACTCGCGGATGGCCTTGGAGTTTTCGCCGGGGTACAGCACGGGTTTCGCCGGGTCGACGCGCACCGACGCGTGCAGGTTGTCGAGCACTTCGTTTACCGCTGCCGCGAGATAGTCCTCGCCGGCGATGCGCGTCGCATCCATGGCGATGAACATCTGCGACATCCCGTATTCGTCGCTGCCGAGTTTGCCCACGCCATAGGTCGAGCGCCCGCCCGAAAGCACCGTCGCCACGAGATCCATGACGATCGACAACGCGGAGCCTTTCCAGTAGCCGATCGGCAATACTCGCCAGGTCTTGGCGATTTCCTTCGGGTCGCACGACAGGTTGCCTTGCTCGTCGTAGCCGCCGGGAACCGGGAGCAACTCGCCGCGCATGGCCTTGTTTTCCATCTGGCCATAGGAGAATTGCGCCATGGCGATATCGACAACGACATGCCCGCCCTGGCGCGGCACGGCCATGACAAACGGGTTGTTGCCGATACGCCGGTCGCGGGCGCCCCAGGCCGGCATGTTCGGCTGGGTGTTGGTCCAGCAGATGCCGACGCAGCCGGCATCCGCCGCCTGCCAGCCGTAGCTGCCGCCACGCAGCCAGTGGTTGGTGTTGGCGAGCGCCACGCAGCCGATTCCATGCTCTCGGGCCAGTTCGATGGCGCGATCCATCGACAGTTTGGCGTTGACGTTGCCCAGGCCGAGATTGCCGTTCCACCGCTCGAATGCGCCCATGCCCTCGACTTTCGTCGGCTTGGCCTTGAGGTCGATGTAGCCCTTGTCGATGTACTCGACGACCCGCGGGAAACGATTGACGCCATGCGAATACACGCCATCGCAACTGGTTTCGGTCATCAACTGCGCCGACAAGTCGGCGGCAGCTTCGTCGCACCCCTTCTTGATCAGGACGCGCTTGAACTCGGCTTTCAAATCTTCAAACTGGATGCGTGGCATGGTCTTCTCCGTTGTTCCTATCTCAATAACCCTTCTGCTTGCGGTAATTCTTCAGCACTTCGTCGGCCACCCACGTCGAGCGCACGGCGCTTTCGACGTTGCCGGGGCACGGCGCGACGCCATTGAGGTCATCGACGATGCTCTGGATGAATGGCTGTTGCACGTGCGGCGGGTTCGGGATATCAGCCGTCTGCGTGCCGGATTCGTTGATCAGCGTAAGCGGTTTGTCGGAGAAGAACTCGAACGAAATCCGCCCCTTGGAACCGACGATCTCGACAAAATCCTCGCCGTGGCCGCACACATAGCACCACGAGCCGTAGCCCTGCACGCCGCTGGCGTGCCGCCAGGTCGCCGTGACGGTATCTTCCACGTCGTAAAGGCCGGCACGATTACTGGCCACGCCATGCACTTCCTCGATGGCGCCGAACAGGAAATCGAAGAGATCGAGCTCGTGGATGCCCATGTCGAGAAACTTGCCGCCGCCCGACACTTCGGGCTTCAGCCGCCAGGGCAGCGTCGCTCGCGACAGGTCTTCCGGCGCCGGCGGCTGGTGCTGCACGGCACGCACGTTGAGCACCTCTCCGATCGCACCGCCGTCGATCCATTCCTTGATCTTGAGGAAGCGCGGCATGGCGCGGCGGTAAAACGCCACGAACAGTCGCACGCCCTGCTCGGCGCAAACATCGACGATCTCGCGGCATTCCTCGAAGCGCATGGCCATCGGCTTTTCGACGTAAACGTGCTTGCCAGCCTTGGCCACCAGCAGCGACAGCGGCTTGTGCGACGACGGCGGCGTCGCGACATAGACGGCATCGACCTCGGTATCCGCGACCAGTTGTTCGCTGGTGTCGTAGGCCTTGGCAACGCCATGCCGCTGCGCGAAGGATTTCGTCAGCGCCGGGTCGGCACTCGTCACGGCGACCAGCGCCGAGTTGTCGGCCTTGTAGAATCCCGGCCCGCTCTTCACTTCGGCGACGGCACCACAGCCGATCATTCCCCACCGGATCGTCTTCATGCTCAGGCTCCCTCGAGAAGCGAAACGCGCACCTTGACGACGACCTTGCGGATCGCCTCCGGCTGATCGAAGGCGCAGGCCGGGCGATGCACGTCGGTCGGAAGGAAAACCGCGAAGCTGCCCGGCGTCATGGTCAGGGTCGATTCGTTTTCCATGGTCTTGCAGAACAGCAGGTCGCGTTCCGCCAGCAGGTCCTCGGCCACGCCGTTGTTGCCGGTATCGGAGGCCACGCCGATCTTTTCGCGACCGCGCACCAGGAATTGCACGTCGATGTACTGGCGATGCACTTCCGGGCGCGTTTCCGCGAACGGCTTGGTCGTCATGTCGATGACCTGGACGTAGATGTCCTTGCCCTGCAGATCGTAGTTGCCCACGGGCAGCACATTGAAGTCGGTCTGCTTGAGATGCTCGACGGCCGTCTTGAGCGGCTTGGGCAGCCAGGCAAAGCTGGACTCAAGGTCCCTGACGTTTCCAAAGATCATTTTGGTGGTCCTTTCCGAAGATTATCGGGCAGCGCTGCCGGAATACTTGCTGACCGCTTCCCACAGCCCGTTGAGATAGACGGCGCCGAGGGCGCGGTCGTAGAGGCCGTAGCCGGGCTTGCCGGTCTCGCCCCAGATCATGCGCCCGTGATCGGGGCGCCAGTAGCCTTCAAAGCCCACGTCATAATAGGCCTTGACGATCGCGGCCATATCCAGCGAGCCATCGCAGGAGCGGTGCGTCGATTCGTAGAATGTGCCGTCGGCCTCGACCTTGACGTTGCGCAGATGCCCGAAGTGGATGCGCTTGCGGCCACCGAATTCGCGCACGAGCGCTTCGACGTTGTTGCACAGATCCGCACCGAGCGAACCGGAACACAGGGTGATGCCGTTGGCCGGCGAATCGACGATGTCGAGCAGGCGCGCATAGTCGTCGCGGTTCTTCATGATGCGCGGCAGGCCGAAGATCGGACGGGGCGGATCGTCCGGGTGCATGGCCATCTTGACCCCGGCTTCTTCGGCCACCGGGATGATGGCCTTCAGGAAGTATTCGAGGTTGGCCCACAACTGGGCTTCGCCGACCGACTTGTACTCTTCCAGAAGAGCCTTGAGCTCTTCTGGCTTGTAGCTGGCGTCCCATCCCGGCAGGGAGATACCCTGCTCGGGATCGATCTTGGCCACTTCCTTGGCGTCGAACGCCAGGGTCGTCGAGCCGTCGGGCAGGACCTTGGCCATTTCCGTGCGCGTCCAGTCGAAAACGGGCATGAAGTTGTAGCAGATGACCTTCACGCCGACGGCAGCACAGTTGCGGATGTTCTGCTGGAAGTTGGCGATCAGGCGGTCACGCGTGGGTTTGCCGAGCTTGATGTCTTCGTGGGTGGGTATGCTCTCCACCACTTCAAACTTCAGGCCGGCACCCTCGATGCGGTCGCGCAATGCCTGCAATTTCTCGACCGGCCAGACGTCTCCGACCGGCACGTCGTAGATCGCGGACACGATGCCGTACATGCCGGGAATCTGGCGGATGTTTTCAAGCTTGACCGGGTCGGACTCGCCGTACCAGCGGAAGGTCATCTTCACTTTCTAGGTCTCCTGCTATCGTTGCAAATAAAGAGGCGTTTCAGGCCTTGATTTGTTGAGCCGTCGCGACGGCGGGGTTCTTGGCGAGCTCGACGAACTTGCCCAGAAGTTCGGCACGGAACGCGGCGTTGGCCGGCAAGTCCTTGCCAAAGATTTTGTCGAGTGACAACAGGTCGTCGACGATCGCCGACGGTTCGACGTTCTTGCCGGCCTGCGCCAGAATTTCGGCCGACATCGGATCGTTGAGCGCGCCGCCGGGGATGTGCGCCGTCTTCACCGCGAAGTGCATCCACGCAGCAATCGCCGTGGCAATCGCCGGCGAAGACAGTCCCTTGGCGATGCGATCGCGCAACGGCGCGAGCAGGCGCTGGGGCAGCTTTTGCGAGCCGTCCGAGGCGATCTGCGCGGTACGGTGCTTGAGCGCCGGATTGCGGAAGCGCTTCTTCAGGCTTTCCACGTAATCCGCCGTATTGACCCCCTTGGGTGCATGCAGGACTTCGCGGATTTCCACCCACAGCGGGTCGAGGATGCCGGTAATCAGCGGCAACTGCATTGCATCGGCGACCGTTTCACGGCCGGTCAGCTGGCCCAGGTAGGAAAGCGTCGAATGCGCGCCGTTGAGGCAGCGCAGCTTCATGTTTTCCCAACATTCGATTTCATCCGAGAAGATCGCCCCGCCGATGCTCCAGTCCGGGCGTCCCATCGTGAATTGATCCTCGATGACCCATTGCACGAACTCCTCGGTGACGACCGGCCACGCATCTTCCAAACCGGTCACCCCATTCACGTGCGCGCGATCCGCGTCGGTGGTCGCCGGCGTGATGCGGTCGACCATCGTGCACGGGAAACAGACATTCGCCTCGATCCAGGTCGCCAGGTCGGCATCGATCTCGCGGGCGAAGGCAAGCACCGCGGCCTTGGCCAATTTGCCGTTGTTCGGCAGGTTGTCGCAACTCAGGACGGTAAACGGCGGGATACCCGCCGCCTTGCGAGCCTTCAGGGCCTGCACGATCAGGCCGAGGATCGTCTTGGGCTGGGCCGGCGACGCAAGGTCGGCGGCAATGGCGGGAGCCTGCATCAACAGCTTGCCGGTAGCGGGATCAAGGTAGTAACCCTTTTCGGTCACCGTGATGCTGACGATGCGTGTCGCGATATCACTCATGCGCGCCAGCAACTTGTCCGCGTCCTCCGGTCCGCCGAGGACGTCGACGATCGATCCGATCACCTTCACTTTTTCGGAATCTGCCCCCATCTCCGCGAGCGCGTAGAGACAATCCTGCGGCAGCAGCGCGTTCTTCATGTCGGCCGAGATGACACCGGCGCCGACGATTCCCCACCCGAGATCGCCGGAAGCCAGGACGATATCCGTAAACATCGCCTGGTGCGCCCGGTGAAAGGCTCCAATGCCCAGATGAACGATAGAGGGAAGCACCTTGCTGCGATCGTAAGCGGGTCGCTGGATAGTGGCCGGCAGTTGCGACAGATTCTTTTCATTCAAACGCATTTTTAACCTCCGCTGATAAGGACAGCACTACTCTAATTGAAAAATGTATACTTGTATAGTAGTATTTCAGACGTACTCGGGCACCGACTGGCCGCCGAGTTTTCAAAGTAGAATAGATCGATGGAAATTGATACCGGCGACACCCTGAACGCAGCAAGCTTTCGACCGCAGGAATCCCTTTCCATCGGCGCTCAGCTGCACCGCATCCTGCGTGCCGCCATCATCCGCGGCGAGCTGGTTCCCGGCCAGGCGATTTCCGAAATCGAGATGAGCAAGAAGTTCGCCATCAGCCGGCAACCGGTTCGGGAAGCGTTCATCAAGCTCGGCGAGGAGCGGCTCATCGAGGTGCTTCCCCAGCGCGGAACCTACATCCGCAAAATTTCCGTCAAGGAAGTCCTCGACGCACGCCATCTGCGCGAGGTGATCGAAGTCTCGATCGTGCGCGAAGTCGCCGAGAAACACGACGATGCGCTGATCAAGACACTCCGGTCCCTCATCGCCGAGCAAAGAAAGGTCAGGCACGGCGACAATCAGGCATTCCTGTTGCTGGACGAGGAATTCCACCGGACTCTCGCCCTGCATGCCGGGCGCGAGTACATGTGGCGGGTCACCGAGGGCATCAAGGCGCAGATGAACCGCGTGCGCTTCCTCACTTTCGACTCCGCCACGCCGATGCCCCAGTTGACCGATGAGCACGCTCAGGTCGTCGACGCCATCGAGGCCGGCAACGCCGACCTGGCTGCCCAGCGCATGGAACAGCACCTGCGCGCCCTGCTCAACTCCCTGCCTCTGATCGCCGAGCGCTACCCGGACCATTTCGTCGCCGAGTAGCCCCACCCCACCAAAGCGCTCCCCCCTATCGGAATGCCACCACGGCGATCCGATAGCGCGAATCTTTGCACATCCGATTCACCGGGCATCTCAGTGTTTGG
>JARKPC010000145.1 GCA_029975435.1 Propionivibrio sp.
CTGATGGCCTACAAGGTGCCGGTGATCCGCGACGTGGACAAGGATGTCGATCCGTATGCACTGGATATGCTCTCGGCCATTCTCGACGGGCATGACGCCGCGCGCTTTTCGAAGCGTCTGGTCCGTGAGCAGCGCCTGGCCGTGTCGGCCGGCGCCGGCTACGACGCGACATCGCGCGGCCCGGGCCTGTTCTACGTCCAGGGGTCGCCCAGCGCAGGAAAGACGCGCGCCGATCTGGAGGCGGGCTTCCGCGCCGAGATCGCGCGCATCGTCCAGGAAGGCGTAAGCGAGGAGGAACTGGCGCGGGCCAAGGCGCAGCTGGTGGCCAGTCAGGTTTACAAGCTCGATTCGATGTTCGCCCAGGCCATGGAAATCGGCCAGCTCGAAGCCGTCGGCATCCCCTACGCCGCGGACAAGCGGATGATCGAAAAGCTGCAGGAAGTCACGGCGGCTTCCGTGCAAGCCGTCGCCGCCAAGTACCTGGTCGATGATCGTCTGACCGTGGCCGAACTCGATCCCCAGCCTCTCCCGAATGCGCCGCGTCGTCCCGTAGCCGCCTTACGTCATTGAGCGAGTCCCGAATGAATGCGAAGAATTTCCTCCGATGGATGACTGCCGCGTGCGTTGTGCTGGTCAGCCAGTGGGCGGCGGCCGGTCCGAAGATCGAACACTGGACGGCGCCGTCCGGTGCTCGTGTGTTCTTTGTCGAGAACCATGCTCTGCCGATGCTTGACGTGCAGGTCGATTTTGCCGCGGGAGCGTCGCGCGACCCAGAAGCCAAGTCCGGGCTGGCGTCGCTGACGCATGCCCTGCTCGACATGGGCGTGGAGGGCATGGACGAAAACCGCATCGCCAGCCGGCTGGCCGACGTGGGGGCGCAGATTTCGGGAGGGGTGGATAAGGATCGCGCGTCGATCAGCCTGCGCACCTTGTCCATGAGCGACAAGCGCGAAACGGCGCTGGATATCTTTCGGTCCGTGTTGACCGCGCCGAAATTCCCGGCCGACGTGTTCGAACGCGAAAAGGCGCGCAAGGTGGCTGCGCTCAGGGAATCGCTGACGCGTCCCGACACGATCGCCAGCCGCGCCTTCTGGAGTGCCTCGTACCCCGCGCACGCCTATGGCCGAAGCGCCACGCCGGAGTCGCTCGAGGCTATTCGCCGCGACGACCTGGAGGCGTTCTACCGGGGCAACTACAGCGCCAGCGGCGCGGTGGTCACGATCGTCGGCGACCTCACGCGCAGTGAAGCCGAGGCGGTGGCCCGGAGACTGACGGCCGGCTTGCCTGGAGGAATCGTGCCGCCGTCGGCCGAGGCGCCTCGGTTGCCTGTCGGGGGAGAACAGCGCATCCCCCACCCGGCTGCGCAGGCGCACGTGCTGATCGGGATGCCGGCGCTCAAGCGCGGCGACCCCGACTTTTTCGCGTTGCAGGTCGGGAATTACACGCTCGGTGGTGGCGGTTTCGTCTCGCGCCTGATGCGCGAGGTGCGCGAAAAGCGCGGTTTTGCCTACAGCGTTTACAGTTATTTCATGCCCATGGTGCATGCGGGGCCTTTCCAGATCGGGCTGCAAACGAAAAAGGAGCAGGCCGGTCAAGCCTTGCAGGTGGCGCGCGACGTTCTGGCGGCGTTCCTCGCCGAGGGGCCGAGCGAGGCGGAACTGCAGGCCGCAAAGCAGAACATTGCCGGCAGCTTTCCATTGCGTCTCGACAGCAATCGCAAGATTCTCGATAACGTGGCCGTGATCGCTTTCTACGGTTTGCCGCTCGATTACCTGGATCGCTACGTCGAAAATGTCGAGAAAGTGACGGCGGCCGACGTCCGCGCGGCATTTTCCCGGCACGTCACGCCGGAAAACCTGGTGACCGTCGTGGTCGGCAGCGAGTAGGCCAGCGATGAATTCGGTACGCATCATCGGCGGGGAATGGCGGCGGCGTGTCTTGCGTTTTCCGGACGCCGAGGGCCTGCGTCCGACGCCGGATCGCGTACGCGAAACGTTGTTCAACTGGCTCGGACAGGATTTGTCCGGCCTGTCCTGTCTCGATCTTTTCGCCGGCAGCGGCGCGCTGGGCTTCGAAGCGGCGTCGCGCGGAGCGGCGAAGGTGGTCATGGTCGAGCAGTCCGCGGCGGTGGCGGCGTCGCTCAAGGCCAATGCTCGTCTGCTGGGTGCGGAAACCCGGCTGGAGATTGTGCACGCGGATGCGGTAAAATTCGCGTCCTCGCTTGGTCCGAACGGTCCGGGATTCGATGTGCTGTTCCTCGATCCGCCTTACAACAAGGGCTGGATCGAGCGCCTGACACCAGTGCTGCCAAGACTTCTGGCAGCTGATGGGGTACTGTATGTCGAAGCGGAGTCGGCGCTGGAGAATTGCGGCCAGTGGCGCACGGTGCGCAGCGGTCGGGCGGGGCAGGTTTTTTATCACTTGATGCGGAACGGAGAGCCGGATGGCACTCAATAGACGGGTGGCGATTTACGCGGGGACGTTCGATCCGCTGACGCGCGGTCATGAGGATCTCGTGCGGCGTGCGGTGAATCTCTTCGACCATGTCATCGTGGCGATAGCGGCCAGCCGCTCGAAACGCCCGTTTTTCGCCCTGGAAGAACGGGTGGAGATGGCCAAGGAAGTCCTGGAACGCTACCCGAATGCCGAAGTCTGCTGTTTCGACGGCCTGCTCATGGATTTTCTGCATGAACGCGGGGCCAAGGTCATCCTGCGCGGACTGCGTGCCGCCTCGGATTTCGAATTCGAGTTCCAGATGGCCGGGATGAACCGCAATCTCTATCCCGAGGTGGAAACGGTGTTTCTGACGCCAAGTGAAAAATACATGTTCATCTCGGCGACGATGGTGCGCGAAATTGCCACGCTTGGCGGCGATGTCAGCAAGTTCGTCCACCCTGCCGTCAGCGAACGGCTAAAGCAGAAAGTAGCCGACCTCAATTAATGCTCTGAAGGGAAACACCATGTCTTTGATTATCAGCGATGAGTGCATCAACTGCGACGTTTGCGAGCCGGAGTGTCCGAACGAAGCCATTTCGCAAGGGGACGAGATCTATGTGATCGACCCGGCCAAGTGTACCGAGTGTGTG
This sequence comes from Propionivibrio sp., assembly GCA_029975435.1. Taxonomy (GTDB): domain Bacteria; phylum Pseudomonadota; class Gammaproteobacteria; order Burkholderiales; family Rhodocyclaceae; genus Propionivibrio. Next base: position 3,087 of record JARKPC010000145.1, read on the forward strand.
GGTCACTACGACACCCCGCAGTGCGTGGAAGTGTGCCCGGTTGACTGTATCGCCAAGGATCCGGCCTTCCCCGAAAACGACGACCTGCTTTGGGTCAAGTACGAGAAGCTTACCGGCAACAAGCGCCCCGCCTGAGACATTGCATAAACAGCGCCGTCATCCCGTGCGGGAGACGGCGTTTTCGTTTTCTGGCGGCGTGATCAGGCGGCGTTGCGCAGCGTGTGCTGCTCGAGGCGCGTGCTCAGCACGTGCTGCACAGCCTGGGCGGCATTTTCGATGGCGCGGATCTGGCTGATCAGCTGGCTTTCGACGTGCAATAGTTCGTTGATGCGCTCTTCCAGCGTTTCCGTGGCCTGGTGGATGCGCTTGATGCTCTCCAGCCGGCGCTTGAGCTGGATCTGGTGTTCCCTGATCTGGGTCTCCATGGGCGCCATGAGAGCCTTTATCCAGGATTCGGCGTCCCGGTTGGCGCGCTCGAACGTTTGCCGGGCCTGATGCGCCACTTCGTCGAAGAAACGCTGCATCACCTTGCGCTTTTCGTGCGTCATCAATTGGAACACCGTGTTCAGGTGCGTGTCGCACCACTGCTCCAGCCGGTCGATTTCCTTGCGATACCGGCCCAGCGAGAAGACCGACGGATTGCTGAGCTTGAGCCCGTGCTCGATGACGAATTTCTTCTGGATGGCATCGATCATATCCAGAATTTCGCGAATCTCGGCTTCCGATTCCCGGAAACTGCGGCGGGACTCGTTGAAGAATTTCTTCATGGCTTCCGAAAGCGCTTTGGAAAATGTCGCGTCCATCATCTCCTTGCGCGTTGAAGCAGTCAGTGCGCGCAGGGAGTCCAATCCGAGATGGCCAAAGAGGCGGTTGGTCAGCTGCGAAAACACGCTGCGAACGGCATAGAAGCGCTGCAGGCCGAATTCGAACTCTTCCTTTTCGACCTTGACCTTGCCCATCATGTATTCCACGACGCCCTTGTTCTTGCCGCGCAGTTCCGTCAATTCTCCGAGTTGCTCGCGCAGACCTGCCAGGCGCGATTCGAGCAGGCCGCGGGTGCGCATGTAGATATCGGCGAATTCAGCGGCGGTGTTTTCCTGCACGATTTCCTGTTTGGCGGGGATCAACTCCTCGGATAAAGCCTGTTCCAGCGCCGGCAGGCGGCTGCGTTCGAGGAGGTTCTCGTCCCCGTTGATCCTCGCGACCAGGCCCTTCTGGGCAGAAATCGGGAAAATCTGGTTCTTCGGCAGACCCAGGGTCGATGCGCTGCTTTGCACCTGTTTGTCGATTTCGGCCTCGATCTCCCGGTCCGACTTGAGTTCGTCCCACAAACCGTCGATCTTGTTCAGCACGACGATCCGCCCCTTGTTGCGGCCGCTTTGGGTGCCGATGTATTCCTTCCAGATGGCCAGGTCGGACTGTGTCACGCCGGTGTCGGCCGCCAGGATGAACAGGATGGCGTGCGCGTTGGGCAGCAAGGACAGGGTCAGCTCCGGCTCGGCGCCGATGGCGTTGAGTCCGGGAGTGTCCAGGATGACAAGCCCCTGTTGCAGCAGCGGATGCGGATAATTGATCACGGCGTGTCGCCAGCGCGGAATCTCGACCAGGTCGCCCGCTGTGGCGGTACCGACGCCGGAGCCAGCCTCATCGTCGGCAAGGAATCCCAGTCGTCCGGCAGTTTCCCGCGGAACACGCCGCACTTCGCTGACCGATCGCAATGCCTCCTGCATGGCTTCCGGCGAGTCCGTGTCGAGCGGGATGGCCTTCCATACGTCGGTGAAACGCTTGAGTTCGCTGATGCTGGTGTCGGCCTCGCGTGTCTCGATCGGAAGGAGCTCGATACACGCCGGTTTGCTCGCGTCGTACATCAGCTCCGTCGGGCACATCGTGGTGCGGCCGGCGGTCGAAGGCAGCATGCGATTGCCATAATAGGCGAAGAATATGGCGTTGATCAGTTCCGACTTGCCGCGCGAAAATTCGGCGACGAAGGCGACATGCAGGCGATCCTCGCGCAGTTTTTCGAGCAGCCGTTCGATGCGCTGCTCGGTTTGAGCATCGCAGAGCTCGTTGTCGGACAGCCACCGGCGAAAATCGGAGAGTCCTCCCGCAAGCCGGTTACGCCATTCGTGATAGGCGGCAAACTGTTGAGCAAGGGTCATGGCTCATTCCATAAGGATAGTTTTGCGGCAACTGTATCACATACGCTACTGCAATCAATAACATGGGGGCGCTTGCGGGCTTTCCCGAACGCGCCTGTTCGTCATTCCTTCTTCGCCTTGGCTGCCGCTTTCTCTTCCGCCTTGGCTCGTTCCTTCGCCTTCTTCTCAATTTGTTCGGCATTTTTCCTGGCGCGCTTTTCCTCCCTTTCTTTTCTCTTCGCTTGTTCTTCGGCAAGCTTCTTCCTGTTCTCGACGGCCTTTTTGTCCCTGTCCTGTTGCTTCTGCTCGCGTTCGGCCGCCTTGGCGGCTTCTTCGGTGCGATACCGCTCGGCCCGGTCCTGCTGTTCGGCTTCCCGGGCGGGGCGCTCGGCTTCGCGCCGGGCTTTCTCCGCTTCGACATTTTCGCGGTTGGTTTCGCGCTGGAACTCGCGTGCCGGCAGATCCAGCTGCCTGGCCTCGATTATCGAGTCGGTGTAGCGTTTCTTGGCATCGGCGAGGCAGGAATTGACCAGGATCTTCTTGTAACACGCAGCTTGTTCCTCGGCGTGCCGCCTTTCGGCTTCCTTGCGCATGGCCTCGGCGCGCAGGCGCTGCGCGTCCGCTTGTTCCAGCGTTTGCGGAACAGGGGGAGGGGTTACTGTCTGCTGCGCCCACAGCAAAGGACAGGCCAACAGCAGCAGGGCTGGGGAAAAGCGAACGCGCATCTTGAATCTCCTTCGAGCCCGGTAATCTATCAGAATCTGCCGCATTCATCGCGGGGGGCCGCGATGTGAGTGCGCACGGATGGCGTGCTACCATTCCAAGATCATTAACGGTGCCCACGATCGCAATCATGATGATCAAGAAATGCGGCGATTTTCTCCGCGCGTCGGCTTGCCTCGTTGCATTAGTCTCTGCATCCACGATCGCTGCGGCGCAAGACGATGAGGCCGGATCCGCGGCATTTTCCCTGCGTGGTTTCGGCACCGCGGCGCTGGCGCGTTCCACGAACGGCCAGGCGGAGGTGGCGCGTGATCTGCTGCAGCCGCGGGGGGTGTCCAACCATTGGTCGGGGAAGATCGATTCCAATCTGGGCGTTCAGGCCAATTACCTGGCCAGCGAGAAGATCGAGGCGGTGGTACAGGCGGTCAGTCGCTACAACTACAAGGGGAATTTCTCGCCGGAACTGACCGAAGCTCTGCTCAAATTCGATCCGAATCCCTTTCTGAGCCTGCGCGGAGGGCGTGTCAGCACGGATTTCTTCATGCATGGCGACAGTCGGCTGATCGGATACTCCCAACTCGCTGTTCGTCCCAATATGGATTTCTACTCATCGCTTGCCGTTTCCTATCTGGATGGGGGCGATGTCCAGGTGACCGTTCCGGTCGGTGAGGGGTTATTGCGCGGCAAGGGCTACTATGGCTTTCTGGCCGAGAAACTGCCTTTTGCCGATGGCAATCTCAACCTGCGCGGTTCGCGGGCGAGCGGCGCCTATCTCGACTACCAGCAAGGCGCATGGCAGTGGCGCGGCGGGCTGGCGCGAATCAGCTTCAAGCATTCGATGCCGGCGCCGGTCGGCAGTCTGCAGTCGGCGCTGATTGAAAGCGGAGTTTCGTCCGCGCAGCAGGCTGCTTCCGACCTCGAATTGCAAGGCACCGATGCCCGCTATTACTCGCTCGGCGTGGTCTATGATCGCGGGCCGTTGCTGGTCCAGATGATGCTTGGCCGACTGAGCTACGAATCGGAAGCCATCCAGGATCAGAATTCGGGAATGTTCCTGGCGGGGTATCGAATCGGCGAGATCAAGCCCTTTGTCGGGTACTCCAGGACCAAGTCGGACGCTTCGCACGTGGCGTCCGGATTGCCCAATACGGGAAGCGGTGCACAGATCAACGCCGAACTGGCGTCGGTACTGGCGGAATCACATGCGGATCAGCACACCTATTCGATCGGGTTGCGCTGGGATTTCAGACGCGACATGGCGTTCAAGTTCCAGGCCGATGCGATCCGCGGAAAGTCCGATTCGATCTACAACTTCCGCCAGGAGACGTCCCGCTGGGACGGCAAGACGAACGTTTTCACCCTGGCGCTGGATTTCGTCTTCTGATGATGCGCCGCATGCTGCCACGACTCTTTGTGCTTCTGGCGGTGCTGATGCCTGTCCTGGCTCATGCTGAAAGTATCGTCGTGGTGGCCAATCCGGCGGCCGGCGTGGATACCCTGAGCCGTAACGACGTCATCAATATATTCCTGGGCAGCTTTCGGCAATTGCCTTCGGGAATCGCTGCACTTCCGATCGACCTGCCGCCGGGCCACCCAGCTAGGGCGGAGTTCTATCGCCTGCTGGTGGGCAAGAATCAGGCGGAGATCAACACCTACTGGGCGCGTCTGATATTCTCCGGGAAAACGCGCCCGCCCATCCAGGCGGAACGGGTGGAAGATGCGCTATCCATGGTGCAGGGATCGGTCGGGGCAATAACCTATCTCGAGCGCAGCAAGGTGAGCGGCAAGCTGAAGATAGTTTTCGAGCTTGCCCAGTGAGACTCCGGGGGCGCTGCATCGCGAGGCCACCGGCGGCAATTGCTTATCGAGGAATTGTTTTTCTGACATGACAACGGTGCAACCTTTCTGGCGGCGCAGCATTCTGCTGAGGGCAGCGGCCCAGGTCATCGGCATTGCGCTGGTGGTGGGGCTCGGCTTCGTTCTGCTGACGGCCCATTTGGCGGAACGAATTACGCAGGAGAGCGTAGCGCAACGCCTCCGCGAACTGATGACCACGGTCGAGAATACGGCCCAGATTGCTTGCTTTACCAAGGATCAGTCGCTAGCGCTGGAGGTGGTGAATGGTCTGGTGAAGAATAGCGAGGTCTTCGGTGCGGCCGTGGTGGGCGGCTCGGATATGCTGGCCGAGCGCCGGAGGGGAGGCGCCACGCCGGAGCGCTCGCGTCTGGCGCAAGCCGGTCGCATCAGCAAGCCGATTGCTTCGCCCTTCGATTCCTCGCAGATAGTGGGCGAGGTCGTCATCGACCCGGATCCGGAAATCATTCGCCTTCGGGTCAGGGAAAGCGGCGGCTTCGTGGCCTTGGTGCTCGGTTTGCAGCTGCTCGTCGTGGTGGCCGCCGTGGTGGCCGTCGTCCTGCTCTGGATTGTCCGGCCGATCAAGCGCATGTCCGACAAGCTGCACGTGATGGATGCGCGTTCCATCGAGCCTCTGGCCATGCCCCAGGGACACGAAAACACCGAGATCGGCCGTTTGGTGGCCGATATCAATCAGCTCGGTCAGCGCCTGGTAGCCTCGCGGGACGAGGAGCATCATCTGCACTTGCAGCGAGAGATCGGCGAGCGTAAGTACCGCGCCATTTTCGAGAATGCCGACTCGGGCATCTTCGTGGTCGATCAGCACATGGTGCTGGAGTCCTGCAACCATGCCTTCTATCGGCAGCTTGGCTTGTTGCGCCTGGCCGAGCGCCGCGAGGAGATCAGCCTGCTCGGGCTGCCGTGGAGGATGCCGGATCTGCTTGCCGGGCTGCTCGACCGATGTGCCGTCCTGAACCGGTCGGTGTCGGACGATTTCGAATATGTCGTCGACGAAAAAGAGGTTCGCTGGTTCAGCGTGACGCTGACGCCAGTCGGGGATCAACTCATCCAGGGGCAGTTGACCGATATCTCCCGTCACAAGCTGGCCGAACTGTCCGCACAGCAGGAAGCGATCACCGATTCACTGACTGGTCTGCTCAACCGCAATGGTTTCCTGCAAAGGATCGACGAAGAAATCATGGCCTGTGCCAACGACGCCGCTTCAGGGTTTGCGCTGCTGATGGTCGATCTCGACGGCTTCCGGCGGGTGAATGAGTCGATGGGCTTGGCTTCCGGCGATCAGATCCTGTCCATCACGGCCAATCGTTTGCGCTCCTGCCTGAAGGGGTCCGACCTCATTTCCCGCCTGGGCAACGATGCCTTCGGAATCATTCTTCGTTCAACCCCTGGCGAGCGGGCGGCGGCCAATGTCGCGATGCGCATCTCCGTGGCCCTGAAGGGATTCTTCGAGGTTGGCAGCACACCGTTGCAGCTTGGCGCGAGTATCGGCATCACACTTTTTCCGAGTGACGGCGCCGACCAGGAGACGCTGTTGCGCAACGCCGAAATGGCGCTTGACCACGCCCGTGTGGGCGGCAGTGGCCGCTACACTTTCTTCGATTTCACCATGGCCCGTAACGCGGAGCATCGGCGCAAACTGGAAAACGACTTGCGTTTCGCCGTTCGCCGCAATGAGTTGATGATCCACTTCCAGCCCATCATCGATCTGTCGCTGCGCAGGATGACCGGCGCGGAAGCGCTGGTTCGCTGGAAGCATCCCGAGCAAGGCCTGATTTCTCCGGATGTGTTCATCCCGCTTGCCGAGGATACCGGAGCGATCATCAATATCGGACTGTGGATCGTGGAAACGGTCTGCCAGCAGCTTGCCGCATGGAAACGTCAGGGGAACGACTACTACATCTCGATCAACATCTCCGCGCGCCAGATCCCGGACGGATTGCCCCCGATCACGCTGATCGAGACCGTCAACCGCTATGGTGTTGATCCGGCCAACCTGGCCATCGAGATCACCGAGAGCGTGTTCATGGGCAATTCCGAGGCGGCGCAGACCTGGCTCGACGCCGTCCATGAGCTCGGTTTCCGCATTTATCTGGACGATTTCGGCACGGGCTATTCGTCGCTCTCCTATATCAAGCGGTTTCCGGTCGATGTGCTGAAAGTGGACAAATCCTTCGTGCGCGACATGAGCGAGGACAACAGCGACCGGGCGCTGGTCGGAGCGATCATCAACATGGCTAGCAGCCTCGGCCTCACCGTGGTGGCGGAAGGGGTGGAATCCGCGCACCAGTTGGAGCTTCTGGAAAAGGCCGGTTGTCGCTGCGTCCAGGGCTACTATTTTTCGCGGCCGGTTCCGGCGGACGAAATCGAGGCGGCGTCGCGGCACGCCGAGCAACTGCTCTGAGCGATCGCCGGGTTCGGGAGGCGATTCGTCACAATTCCCCGGCCGGATCAGCGGGCCGGCTTTTGGTAAAATGCTCGGTTTGTTTCCTCAATCACCTGGGAGTTTTCCGTGAAGATCGTCTGCCTCGACCTTGAAGGCGTGCTCGTGCCCGAAATCTGGATCGCGTTTTCCGAGCGAACCGGCATTCCGGAACTCCGCCGTACGACGCGCGACGAGCCGGATTACGACAAGTTGATGAAATTCCGCCTGGACATCCTGGCGCGCCATAAACTGGGCTTGCCGGATATCCAGAAAGTCATTTGCGAAATGGGACCGATGCCGGGCGCACGCGAGTTTCTCGACAAGCTGCGCGAGGATTACGAAGTCATCATCCTTTCCGATACCTTCTACGAATTCGCTCATCCGCTGATGCGCCAGCTGGCCTGGCCGACCCTGTTCTGCCATAGCCTGGAAACGAACGCCGACGGCGTCGTGGTGAATTACCGCTTGCGCATGCCCGAACAGAAACGCGAAGCCGTCAAGCGCTTCCGCGAGATGAACTTCACCGTGGTTGCCGCCGGCGACTCCTACAACGACACCAAGATGCTCGGCGAGGCGCATGCCGGCATCCTGTTCCATCCTCCCGAGAATGTCATCCGCGAGTTTCCGCAATACCCGGTGACGTTGAGCTACGACCAGCTCCGGGCGGAAATCGACAAGGCCTTCGGGCGTCTCGAAGGCTGATCGACCATGTATTCACAACGCTTCTTCACGCTTTCCGCTTCCTGCCCCGACCGGGTGGGCATCGTCGCCCGCGTTGCCGGCTTCATCGCCGAGCACAACGGCTGGATTCTCGAATCGCGCTATCACTCCGAGAACGGTTACGGGGGCAGCCGCTATTTCATGCGCATCGACATCAAGGCCGATTCGCTGCCGTTCCACCTGGCCGAGTTCCGTGAGCGCTTCCGCCCGATCGCCGAAGAAATGGAGATGAGCTGGAAGATCAGCGATTCGGCGGTCAAGAAGCGCGTGGTCATCATGGTCAGCAAGCAGGAGCACTGCCTTTACGACCTGCTGGCGCGCTGGCAGTCGAAGGAACTGGACATCGAGATCCCATGCATCATCTCGAACCACGATACCTTCCGTGGCTTCGTCGAATGGCACGGCATCCCCTTCCACCACGTGCCGGTGACCGCGGACAACAAGGAAGCGGCCTACGCCGAGATCCGCCGCCTTTATGAAGAAGTGCGTGGCGACACAATGGTTCTGGCGCGTTACATGCAGATCATTCCGCCCGACATGTGCGCCGCCTATCCCGGCCAGATCATCAACATCCACCACTCCTTCCTGCCCAGCTTCGTCGGCGCCAAGCCCTACCACCAGGCCTACCAGCGCGGCGTCAAGCTGATCGGCGCGACTTGCCACTACGTGACCAGCGAACTCGACCAGGGGCCGATCATCGAGCAGGACGTGATTCGCATCGACCATTCCGATTCGGTCGACGACATGGTGCGCTACGGCAAGGACATCGAGAAGGCCGTTCTGGCGCGCGGCCTGCGCTACCACCTCGAAGACCGCGTGCTGGTGCATGGCAACAAGACGGTGGTGTTCAAGTAGATGATCGTTCTCAAGGGCGTCACTCTGCGCCGCGGCGCCAAGGTATTGCTGGATAACGCTTCCGTTACGCTCAATCCGGGCGAGAAGGTCGGTCTGGTCGGGCGCAACGGAGCGGGCAAATCCTCGCTGTTCGCCCTGATCAACGGCGTGCTGCACGAGGATGGCGGCGAGTTCTCGATGCCGCCGACCTGGAGGCTGGCGCAGGTAGCGCAGGAGATGCCGGAAACCAGTCAGAGCGCGACCGCTTTCGTTATCGAGGGCGATACGGCGCTGACCGCCGCGCAGGACGAAGTCGCCGCTGCGGAAGCCTCGGGCGACGGCGAACGCATGGCGCACGCCTACATGGAGTTGCACGATGCCGGTTCGCACGATGCGGAGGCGCGGGCACAGGCGCTGATCCTCGGCCTGGGTTTCAAGACCACTGAACTTGACAATCCGGTCAGCAGCTTCTCGGGCGGCTGGCGCATGCGCCTGCAACTGGCGCGTGCCCTGATGTGCCCGTCCGACCTGTTGCTGCTCGACGAGCCGACCAACCACCTCGACCTCGATGCGCTGGTCTGGCTCGAGGCGTGGCTCAAGCGCTACGACGGCACGATGGTCGTCATCAGCCACGACCGCGAATTCCTCGACGCCATCACCAACGTCACGCTGCTGATCGACAACGGCATGCTGACCCGCTATGGCGGCAACTACAGCACCTTCGAGGAAACGCGGGCACAGCAGATCGAGCTGCAGCAGAGCGCTTACGCCCGGCAGCAGGACAAGATCGCCCATTTGCAAAAATTCATCGACCGCTTCAAGGCCAAGGCCACCAAGGCCCGACAGGCGCAGAGCCGGGTCAAGGCGCTGGAGCGGATGGAACGGATCGCGCCGGTGCTGACCAGCGCCGAGTTCACCTTCGAGTTCAAGGAGCCGGCCAATCTGCCCAACCCGATGCTGGTTTTGCGCGACGCCGACTGCGGTTATCCTCCGCCGCAAGAGGCGCCGCCAGGCACGCCCCCGACGGTGATCGTGAGCAAAGTCACCAAATCGGTCAGCGCCGGCCAGCGCATCGGCATCCTCGGCGCCAACGGGCAGGGCAAATCGACGCTGGTGAAAACGATCGCGCGCACCCTGGCGCCGCTCGGCGGTATCGTGACCGAGGGCAAGGGTCTTTCCATCGGCTACTTCGCGCAGCAAGAGCTCGACGTACTGAGTCCGGAGAGCAACCCACTCGAACACATGGTACGCATGGCCCGATCGGGGTTGCCGGAAGGCGAATCCGGCCGCGAGCAGGATCTGCGCAATTTCCTCGGTTCGTTCAATTTCACCGGCGACATGGTCAAGCAGCCGGTCGGCACCATGAGCGGCGGTGAAAAGGCCCGCCTCGTGCTGTGCATGATCGTCTGGCAGCGCCCAAACCTGTTGCTGCTCGACGAACCGACCAACCACCTCGACCTGACCACGCGCGAGGCGCTGGCCGTCGCGCTCAACGAGTTCGAGGGTACGGTGATGTTGGTCAGCCACGACCGCGCCCTGCTGCGCTCGGTATGCGACGAGTTCTGGCTCGTCTCGCGCGGTGGTGTGGCGCCGTTCGATGGTGATCTTGACGATTATCAGCAATTCCTGCTCGATGAGGCCAAACGCGTCCGCGAAGAGCTGAAAGCCAGCCTGAAGGAAGAAAAGGCTGTTGCGCCGCTAATGGCAGCGCCACCAGCGCCCGCCAACAAGAAAATCACTCCTCAATTCAAGGCCCTCAAGCGCGACCTCGACAAAGTCGAACAGCGCATGGCCGAACTGGAGGCGCGGAAATTAGACCTCGAAGAGAAACTCTCCGAACCACATACTCCGCGGGAGATCGGCGAACTCGGGGTTGAATTGCAGGCGGTAGCCGACGCGTTGGGTGAATGCGAGGAAAAGTGGCTCGCGTTGTCGGAACAGATCGAAGCGGAGAACTGAGGGTAACAAAAAACCCTGCAACGTCCTCGTTGCAGGGTTTTTCCAGAGGCCGGGGCGTCGCGCGAGCCAGCCTCAGCGAGCCTGTTCAGTTCCTCAGACGTTCTTGCGGCGACGCAGTACGCCAAGTCCAGCCAAGCCGATACCAAGCAATGCCAGCGAAGCGGGTTCCGGGGTTGGATTGATCGGCACATCATTAATCGCCACGCCGGCAATTGCGAAGGCCGTGTCGTAAATCGCATCCAGCGCATTCGTCACGCCGAAGCCGAGCGAATACGTGCCCGCCGTATCGAATATGTATTGCATCTGAATCCAGCCGGTGTAGCCGCAGCCGGTGCTATAACAGGCTCCCGAATACCCCCCGAGTGGCGAAAAAGCCGGACCGCCGGCGATGATCGCGGTCGACGACGGCGTAAGCGTCACCCCAGTGCCGAGGCCCGGGAGTCCGAATCCCGGCACGGTGTCGCCGGAAGTCGTGGTCCGCGCGGAGAAAAGATACGAGTCGAAGCCCCCGGTACCGAACAGGCCAGCCCACGCGTACTCGGTGAACTGCGCGCCATCCGAGGTAATGTAGTTGAAATAGAAGTTCAGCTTATCGCCACCGGCTACGGTAAAAGTCGGCGTCTGCGCATACGAACCGTTGGTTTCCTGCCCTGTTGCTGTGGTGGGCAGTTTGCCAGCGCCGCTCGGGCCGCCCGAGGTCGAGATCCACTCATAAGAACTAAAACCCGGAGCCAGCGTCACGACACCGTCGGCGGCGGTATTGCTGCCGCAATTGCCCGTACACGTCCAGCCAGCCGGCAGCGGTGCCGCAACTGCCGCGCTTCCCGTCAACGCCAAGGCGACGGCGGCGCCGGCGAACCCCAAAGTCGTGTGAAGTTTCTTGCTCATCTCGGCCTCCTTCAAAAGGAATGCAGTGGGTCTGCAGTCAAGGCTCGACAAGCATTTCTTATTCCAACTCTTGTAAAGTATCGTTAAATCAGATGCTTGAAATAAATCAGCGGGCCGACAGCGTGGCTGTCTGTAAAGAAAATCGACAACGGCGTTTGGAACTCGGCCCAGCGCCCGCAGTCTATCGGCGAGCACAAAGGCTGAATTCCGGCACTGCCGGGGGTGACACTGCGGAGGCGACACCATGAAGGGCGACAAGAAGATCATCGACATCCTGAACGATCTGCTGGCCGGGGAGTTGGCCGCCATCGACCAGTACCTGATCCACGGCGAGATGTACGCCGACATGGGCTTCCAGCGGCTGGCGGAACATTCGTTCCATGAATCGGACCACGAACGCGTGCATGCGCGGGCGCTGATTCAGCGCCTTTTGTTCCTCGAAGGGACGCCGAACATGCTGAAGCGTGAGCCGCTGAAGATCGGCAAGGAGGTCGTCGACATGCTGAAGGCCGACCTCGACGTCGAATATCGTGTCGCGGGGAATCTGAAAAAGGCGATCGCGGCTTGCGAGAAGGCGCAGGACTATGTCTCGCGCGACATGCTGGCGGTCCAGCTTGAGGACACCGAGATGGATCACGCGTATTTTCTTGAGAAGCAGTTGCGCCTGATCGAGCAAGTCGGCCTGGAGAACTACAAGCAGAGCCAGATCGACGCTGCGGCGAAAGGCTGAGGAGCGTGTAATGAAAACCGACAGGAAGATCATCGACGCCCTCAACAAGGTGCTCAAGAACGAGTTGACGGCGATCAACCAGTATTTCCTGCATGCCCGCATGTTCCGCAACTGGGGGCTCGAAAAGCTCAACGACTACCAGTACAAGCAGTCGATCCGCGCGATGAAGGAGGCGGACAAACTGATCGAGCGCATCCTGTTCCTCGAAGGACTGCCCAACCTGCAGAGCCTGGGCAAGCTGATGATCGGCGAGAACGTCGTCGAGTGCCTGGCCAGCGATCTCAAGGTCGAGCGTGACATCAACCGGCCGCTGCTGGTCGAGGCCATCGCACTGACCGAGGAACTGCAGGACTACGTCAGCCGAGACTTGCTCGAGGACTTGCTGGAGGAATGCGAAGAGGCGATCGACTGGCTGGAGACGCAGCAGGGGCTGATCGAGAGCGTCACGCTGCCGAACTACCTGCAGGCGCACATGGAGTCAGGCGGCGACTGAGAGAAGGAGCGCCCGTGGGAGGGCGGCAATGTACATATGCATCTGCAAGGCCGTTACCGAGCGGGACATCCAGGAGGCCGTCGCGCGCGGCGCCCATTCGCTGAAGGATCTGCGGCATCAATTGGGCGTCGCCAGTGAATGCGGCAAGTGCGCGGCCGACGCCAAGCATTGCCTGAAGGCGGCGCTGGAGAAGATCGGCCACCAGCACCACCATTTCCATCCCCACGGTCACCATCACAAGAAACGCTGAGGGGAAAAGGCCGATGGTTCAACCCCTCCCGACCGCCCACGGCTGGCTTTGCACAGCCAGCCGGCTTCGCAGGCGTGAAGCTATGCTTCACGAAACCCCTGCTTCGCCCCCTTGTTAGGGGAGGAGACAGCCAACCGGTCGATTCGACCGATAGCGGAATTCCCCCTGACAAGGGGGGGTGGGGCGGTTAATGTCCGACCGCCGCTGCCAGCGATGCCTCCAGAATCTCCATGCCTTCGTCCAGCACCTTCTCAGTAATCGTCAGCGGCAGCATCAGGCGCAGCACGTTGCCGTAGCTGCCGCAGTTGAGCAGCAGCAAGCCACGCTTGGCGGCTTCGTTCTTGAGCCCCGTGGCGATGTCGCCGGCCGGCTTCTTCGGGTCGCCATCGTGACAGAACTCGACGGCGGTCATTGCGCCCAAGCCGCGCACGTCGGCGATGCAGGAGAAGCGCGAGCGCAGGGCGGTCAGCCGGGCGCGGCACTTCTCGCCGATCGCGGCGGCACGCTCGGCGAGTTTTTCCTCCTCGATCACGTCGAGCACGGCCAGCGCGGACGCGACGGCGACCGGATGTCCGGCGTAGGTCGAACCGAGCCCGCCGGGCACCGCGGCATCCATGATCGCGGCCTTGCCGATGATGGCTGAGAGCGTCATGCCGCCGCCGAGGCCCTTGGCCATGGTGATGACGTCCGGCTCGATGCTGGCGTGCTCGACGGCGAAGAACTTGCCGCAGCGCGCCGCGCCGGTCTGGATTTCATCGACGATCAGCACGATGCCGTGCTGGTCGCACAGGGCGCGCAGGCGTTGCAGGAACTCAGCCGGCGCCGGGATATAGCCGCCTTCGCCCTGCACCGGCTCGACGATGATCGCGGCGACCCGGCCGGCTTCGATGTCGTTCTTGAAGATCAGTTCAAGGCCGTGCATCGCGTTGTCGATCGTCACGCCGTGCAGCGGATCGGGATACGGCGCATGGAAGACCTCGGCCGGGAAGGGGCCGAAGCCCTTCTTGTACGGATCGACCTTGCCGGTCAGCGCCAGCGAGAACATGGAGCGCCCGTGGAAGGCGCCGTTGAAGGCGATGATGCCGCTGCGGCCGGTATAGGCGCGGGCCACCTTGATCGCGTTTTCCACCGCCTCGGCGCCGGTGTTCATGAAGAAGGTCTTTTTCGGCGTAGCGCCGGGGGCCAGCGCGTTCAGGCGCTCGGCCAGCTCGACGTAGGATTCGTAGGCGACGACCTGGAAGCAGGTGTGGGTGAACCGGTCGAGCTGGGCACGCGCCGCGGCCATGACCTTCGGATGACAATGGCCGGTGTTAACCACCGCGATGCCGGCGCAGAAGTCGATCCAGCGGCGTCCCTCGACGTCCCAGATCTCCGCGTTGTCGGCGCGCACCGCGAACACGCCGTGCGCCTGCCCGACGCCGCGCGGCAGCGCCGCTGCCCGCCGCGCCATGAGGGCGTCGTTGGTCTGGATTTTCAAATCGGTCATGGAATTCATCGAGGGGTCTCCTGTCGGGTTCTGAAAAGGGGGGCTATCTGCCGAGGCCGGCCACGCAGACGTATTTGATTTCGAGGTAGTCGTCGAGGCCGTGGCGCGAGCCTTCGCGGCCAAGACCGGAGGACTTCACGCCGCCGAAGGGGGCGATTTCGGTCGAGATCAGGCCGGTGTTGACGCCGACCATGCCGTATTCGAGCGCCTCGGAAACGCGGAAGATGCGGCCGACATCGCGGGCGAAGAAGTACGAGGCGAGGCCGAATTCGGTGTCGTTGGCCATGCGGATCGCCTCTTCCTCGGTGTGGAAGCGGAACAGCGGAGCGACCGGGCCGAAGATCTCTTCGCGCGCCACGCGCATCGCGGGGGTCACGTTGGCGAGGATGGTCGGTTCGAAGAAGGTCTGCCCCAGCGCGTGCGGCTTGCCGCCGCAGACGACGCGGGCGCCCTTGGCGCGGGCATCGGCGACGAGTTCCTCGACCTTCTCCAGGGCATTCCGGTCGATCAGCGGGCCTTGCGTGACGCCCGGCTCGACGCCATTGCCGACCTTGAGTTCGGCGACCGCTTTCGCGAGCTTTTCGGCGAAGGCGTCATAGACGCCGTCCTGCACCAGCAGACGGTTGGCGCACACGCAGGTCTGCCCGGCGTTGCGGTATTTCGAGGCGACGGCGCCGACGACGGCGGCATCGAGGTCGGCGTCGTCGAAGACGATGAACGGCGCGTTGCCGCCGAGTTCCATCGACAGCTTCTTGACCGTCGGCGCGCACTGCGCGATCAGCTCGGACCCGATCTCGGTCGAGCCGGTGAAGGAAAGCTTGCGCACCACCGGGTTGGCGCAGATTTCGCCGCCGATGGCCTTGGCCGAGCCGGTGACGACGTTGAACACGCCGGCGGGGATGCCGGCGCGCGCGGCGAGTTCGGCGAGCGCGAGCGCCGAGAACGGCGTCTGGCTGGCGGGCTTGACGACCATCGTGCAGCCGGCGGCGAGGGCGGCGCCGGCCTTGCGCGTGATCATCGCCGCGGGGAAGTTCCACGGGGTGATCGCGGCACACACACCGACCGGCTCGCGGGTGACCAGGATGCGCCGGTCGGCGACGTTCGGCGGCACGATCTCGCCGTAGGCGCGCTTGCCTTCCTCGGCGAACCATTCGAGGAACGCGGCGGCGTAGGCGATCTCGCCCTTGGCTTCGGCGAGCGGCTTGCCCTGTTCGGAGGTCATCAGCAGGCCGAGGTCG
>JARKPC010000153.1 GCA_029975435.1 Propionivibrio sp.
CACAATTGAAACAAGGACCATGCCAGCGCAACATACGTGACTATCTTGGCCGTCAGGCCACTCGGCCGGCGCCCCCCGGTATCGGATTCGGCAACCAGTTGCCGAAGTTCCTCGTCGGACATAGCCGACGTATTGACTTCATTCTGAGTCACGATTTACCCCTGTACAGATTCACATAAACGCAAGACGGCTCCACTAAGGAGCCGTCCGATCATCAGCAGGTGAATGAACTTCACCCGCCTTTCACATCACATCCAGCCTTTTTCTTTGTAGTACTTGACGGCGCCCGGATGCAGCGGGGCGGACATGCCACTGGAGATCATGTCTTTCGGATCCAGATTGGCAAACGCCGGATGCAGCTTCTTGAACTCTTCGAAATTATCGAAAACGGCGGCAACCATGGCATAGACCACGGCATCCGGCACCTTGGCCGAGGTCACGAAGCTGGCCATCACGCCAAACGTCTTGACCGCGTCGGGGTTGCCCGGATACATGCCGCCCGGAATGGTCGCCACAGCGAAGTAGGGGTAGTCCTTGACCAGCTTGTCGACCGCCGGGCCGGTAACCGGAACCAGTTTGGCGCCACAGGTCGTGGTCGGATCCTGAATGTTGGCGGCCGGGCTGCCCACGACATAGGCAAAACCGTCGATCTTGTTGTCGCACAGCGCGGCACCGTGCTCATCCGGCTTGAGCTCGGAGGTCAGGGAAAAGTCGCTGGTCTTCATGTTCAGGGCGCCAAGCAGGATATTGACCGTATCGCGCGTCCCGGATCCCGGGTTGCCCACGTTGAAGCGCTTGCCCTTGAAGTCCTCGAATTTCTTGATGCCGGCTTCCTTGCGCGCCAGAACCGTCAGCGCTTCGGGATAGACCGAGAAGACCGCGCGCAGATCAGCGTGCGCGCCGCCATCCTTGAACTGCGCCTGCCCCTTGACCGCGTTGTACTGCACGTCCGATTGCGCAACGCCGAAGTCCAGTTCGCCCGCCTTGATCGTATTGACGTTGTAAACCGAACCGCCGGTGCTTTCCACCGAGCAGCGGATGCCGTGCTTGGCACGTTCCTTGTTCATCAGACGGCAGATGGCGCCGCCTGCCGCGTAATAAACCCCGGTCACGCCGCCAGTACCGATGGTAACGAACTTCTGCTGAGCAACCGCAGCCGGGGCGAGCAAGGTCGAACCAAGAGCCAGGGCAGCAGCAATTACGGTTAGCTTTTTCATTTTTTATGCCTCCAGTGGTATGCGAAGACCCCTTGACGGGATCGAATAGGATGAATAACCGCTTATTTCATTACTACACGAAAAACGTCTTTCAACTTCCAAGCTGTTGTCAGGAAAAGCACTTTCAAGAGTAGCGCAAAAGTCGCGCAATTCCCAACCTCAATCGACTCATCCGCACCTTTCCAAATATGCGGAAAGTTATACACGGCGCCTACTTTAGCAGATTGCGTGCCAGCTCCCAAAGAATCCGGCAAGGCCGGCCAACGAAGGTATTCTCGCCAATCACGATCGCTTTCCGCACCAAAACAGACGCAGCCGTTCCTTTTTTGGTGCACGGAAAACCTCCGCCCTCCTTTTTCTGGACACCGGCCGGGCCTGTCAGGCATGCTAGCGGTCCGCCGGCAACTCGACGCAGCCAGCCACATTGGAGAGACAAAAAGATCGTGAGCGCGACCTCCTTGCACGATGCAGTCAGCCGTATTGAAGCGTTTTCCCGCAGAGATCCGGGAGGAAGGGGGCTTGCCGCGCACGTTGAAGGTGGCCGGCTTCTCCCCGCGGCGCGCGAACTGATGCAAGGAGAACGCATCATCATCGTCACCGGCTTCTGCATCCGTGCCGCCATGATCGGGGAGACGGACGGCCCGCCCGGCGCCCTCGCGGTTGCCGACGCCCTCGTTCGCCTCGGCAAAAGCGTGGTTTTGCTGACGGACGATTTCAGCGCTACGCTGCTCGAAGCGGGAGCCTCGGCGTCGGGGTGGGCCCCCCGCATCGCCACAATGAACCTGCCGCAGGAAAGCGCCGATGCAACCATCGACGCGCTGATCGCCGGCCATGCGCCAACCCACGTACTGGCCATCGAACGCCCCGGCAACGCCAGCGACGGACACCGGTACTCGATGCGCGGCGAGACGCTCGACGACTTGGTCGCTTCGGCCGACCGCCTGCTGGCCCCGCCGCGTCAACGGAATTACACGACCATGGCCATCGGTGACGGCGGCAACGAATTGGGACTGGGCGGCCTGCGCGACGAATTAAGCGGGCGGATCAGCCACGGCGAACTCATTTTCAGCGTCGCCGCGGCCGACCATGTCATCGCCGCGGGAATCTCCAACTGGGGCGCCTATGCCCTGACCGCGGCCCTGGCGCTGGTCTCCGGCCGGCTTCTGCTCCGTTCGCCCGACCATGAACGTGCCGCGCTCGACGCCATCGTCCGCGCCGGAGCTGTCGACGGCTGCACCAAGCGACGTGAGCTATCCGTCGACGGACTCGCCTGGGACGACTACGCCCAGACGCTCGAGGATATCTACCGCGAAACCTGTTCCTGGTTATCCGAACACGCCGCTCCGGCTGTCGATCTCGCCAACCGGCATGCCTGAACCTGCCAGCAGCACCACCCGCTCGCTCTCGATGCGCATGGCCGAGATGCTCGCCCCCTCGAGCGGAATGTAGCGCTGCAAGGCCAGCGAACGGGCGTCGTAGACAGATACGCCGTTGTAGCCGAGGACCCAGAGTTTTCCGCGTTGCGAGTCGAGTTGCATGTCGCGCACGCGGGAATGCTGGTGGCGCCGCGTCTGCGCGTAAGCCACCGGCGCCCCGGCGTTCAGATGGAAAGACTGGATGCGGCTCGACCGCTCGTCGGCAACGAACAGCAGGTGTTCCCCGGACCATTCGACCAGGTACTGCCTCGGCAGCGGCTCGGGCTCAGGCACCACGTCCGCGCGCAGGCTGGCAGCAAGCGGAATGGCGATCAACGCGAGGAACAATCCGATGAAGATGTTTCGTCCGGACATGGCGTTCTCCTTTGCCGGCAATTGACATGACCGGCACAATACCGGACACTTTTCCAACCTCCCATATACACTTTTGCCGACGCTGGCGAATACTGTACCGGCGTAGCGACCGGTACAGTCCCGGAGAAACGACCATGCAACTCAGCCTGAACAGCGAATCCGGCCTGCCGCTCATCGACCAGATCGTCCTCGGAACCCGCACGCTGATCGACGACCGCGTGCTGCGCCCGGGGATGCGCCTGCCGCCGATCCGCAACTTTGCCGAAACACACGGGATCAGCCGGTTCACCGTCGTCGAAGCCTACGACCGCCTGGTCGCCCTCGGTTACCTGCAGTCACGACGGGGCGCGGGCTTCTTCGTCGCGGCGCGGCAGGAAGCGGCCCTGCCCGCGAGCCGTTGCTGCGAGGCCGAGCGCGCGTTCGACAACGCCGGCGTGCTGTACCAGAGCCTCGACGACACCTCCGACCGGCTCAAGGTCGGCGCCGGCTGGCTGCCCTACGAATGGCTCGACGAGGAAGGCGTCCGGCGCAACATCCGCGCGCTCTCCCGCCGCGCGGACACCCGCGTGGTCGCCTACGGGACGCCGCGCGGCTACCGTCCGTTGCGCGACCAGTTGCAGATCCGCCTCGGCGATTTCGGCATCGCCGCCGATCCGAGCCAGATCGTCCTCACCCAGGGCGCCACGCACGCGCTGGACATCATCTCCCGCTATCTGGTCAAACCGGGCGAATGCGTGTTCGTCGATGATCCGGGCTACTGGAATCTGTTCTCGGTCCTGCGCCTGCAGGGCATCAACCTGATCGGCGTACCGCGCACTGCCGACGGTCCCGACCCGGACGCGCTGGAGGCGCTGTTGGCCCACCACCGGCCGAAGGCATTCTTCACCCACTCGGTCCTGCATAACCCGACCGCCTGCAGCCTGACACCGGCGAGCGCCTTTCGCATTCTGCAGCTTGCCGAGAAGCACGACTTCCTGATCGTCGAGGACGACACCTACGCCGACTTCCACCCCGGTAACGCCACGCGGCTCGCCCAACTCGACCAGTTGCACCGGGTCATCTACGTCGGCAGTTTCTCCAAGACGCTATCCGGATGCCTGCGCGTCGGTTTCATCGCCTGCGAGATGGAACTCGCCGCCAAGCTGACGGACGTCAAGATCATCACCTGCGTGGCGACGTCCGAATTCGCCGAGCGGTTGGTATACCTGATGCTCACCGAGGGCCATTACCGCAAGTTCATCGAGCGCGTGCACAACCGGCTCGCCGGTGCGACCGAACGCACCTTGCGCCTGCTCGAGAAATGCGGCCTGGAGCCCTACGCCGAACCCGCCGGCGGCATGTTCGTCTGGGCCGAAGCCCCGGGCCTCGGCGACTCCGCGCAGCTCGCCACGCAGGCGGCACGCACCGGCATCATGCTTGCGCCGGGCAACATCTTCCGGCCACAGATGCAACCGTCACCATGGCTGCGCTTCAACGTGGCCTACTCGCTCGACCCGCAGCTCGAACGCTTTCTCGGCAACGCCCTGCGATAAAACCACCAACCTACTGAGGAGACCGCCTCATGCCCCACCTGTTCGAACCGCTCAAGCTGCGCGACCTCGTCCTGCGCAACCGTATCGGCGTCCCGGCCATGTGCCAGTATTCGGCGCACGACGGCCTGGCCGATGACTGGCATTTCGTGCATTACGGCACCCGCGCCGTCGGCGGCGCGGGGCTGATCACCAGCGAAGCCACCGCCGTTGCGCCGGAAGGCCGCATCAGCCCGGCCGACCTCGGCTTGTGGAACGACGCCCAGATCGAGCCGCTGGCGCGCATCGTTCGTTTCGCCAACGATCAAGGGTGCCCGATGGCCGTACAGCTAGCGCATGCCGGTCGCAAGGCAAGCGTCAGGCGCGGCTGGGAAGCGCAGACGTCGATCCCGCAAAGCGAAGGCGGCTGGCCGGTCGTCGGCCCCTCGCCCGTGCCATTCTCCGACAAACACGCGATACCGGCCCAACTCGACGAGGCCGGTCTGCGCAACGTCGTCGCGCAATTCGTCACCGCCGCGAAGCGCGCGTACGCCGCCGGATTTGCCGCCGTCGAGATCCACGGCGCGCACGGCTACCTGCTGCACCAGTTCCTTTCTCCGCTTGCCAACCGCCGCGCCGATGCCTACGGCGGAAATTTCAAAAATCGCACGCGCCTGATCGTCGAGGTGGTCGAAGGCGTGCGTGATGCATGGCCGGAACGCTTGCCGCTGCTGGTGCGCCTGTCGGCGACCGATTGGGTCGAAGGCGGCTGGACGGCCGAGGAAACGGTCGAACTGTGCCGCCTGCTGAAGGCGCGCGGCGCGGATCTCATCAACGTCTCCACCGCCGGAACCACGCCGGATGCGAAGATTCCCGTCGGCCCGGGATTCCAGACCGAATTCGCCGAGAAGGTGCGGCGCGAAGCGGACATTGCCACGGCGGCCGTCGGCCTGATCACCTCGCCGGCACAGGCCGACCACGTCGTGCGCAGCGGCCAGGCCGACATGGTGCTGCTCGGCCGGGAAATCCTGCGCAACCCCTACTGGCCGCTCACCGCAGCGCATGAACTCGGCCACATCGCCGCCTGGCCGCCGCAATACCTGCGCTCAGCGCCAGCGGGATCGGTTGCGAGATAAAGCCGCTAAACCGCGCCGCGCGTCTCCACGTACAGCGCGTATAGCGAGTGGCTGGCGGCCATGAACAGCCGGTTGCGCTTGACTCCCCCGAAGCACAGGTTGGCGCAACGTTCCGGAAGATGGACGTGCGCCAGCGGACGACCCGAGCGGTCGTAGACCATCACGCCGTCCAGCGCCGCAGGATCGGCAGACAGAGAACCGTTGCTGCCGAAGCCGCACCACACGTTGCCGTCGACGTCGGCCTTGATGCCGTCGAACGCGCCCGGCCCGTTGGCATCGACAAACGTGCGCCGACGGCCGAGCCGCTTGCCGTCTTTGCCCACGGCATACGCCCAGATCCTGCGGAACGGCGTAGCACGCGATTCGACGACGTAGAGGACCGCTTCATCCGGGGAAAAACACAGGCCGTTGGGACCGGCCATGTCGTCGATCACCCGTGTGAGTCTGCCGGTTTGCCCATCGATGCGATAGACGCCCTGCGGCAAATCGGGCTCCGCCTTTTCGCCTTCCCATTCGCCGGAGATGCCGAAGACCGGGTCGGTGAACCAGATCGAACCGTCCGACTTGCAGACAAGATCATTCGGCGAATTGAAACGCTTCCCTTCGAAGCGATCGGCGAGAACGGTCACCGATCCGTCGTACTCGGTGCGCGTGATGCGCCGCGTGAGATGTTCGCAGGCGATCAGCCGACCCTGGCGATCGCGGGTCAACCCGTTGGAGTGGTTCGACGGCTGGCGAAACACCGACAGGCCGCCGGTCGTCTCGTCCCAGCGCAGGATGCGATTGTTGGGGATGTCGCTGCAGAGCAGGAAGCGTCCGTCGCCGAACCACACCGGCCCCTCGGCCCAGCGCAGCCCCGAACCGAGCTGTTCAACCGAGGCGCTGAAAATCCGGTAGCGTAGGAAGGCCGGATCAAGCACCTCGACGCAGGGATCCGGGTAGCGCGGATTAACGACAAACTCAACCTGCCCCAGAATCTGCTCTCGCATCACGGCCCTCGGAATCTTTCGGGTGAACACACCCAGGAACCATGAATTTACCTTTTTTTGCACCCCCAGTGGCGCGCAAAAAAAAACCGGGAACGGCGAGGAGGTGCCGTTCCCGGGGGCAAAGCGGGAATTGCCCGATCACTTCTTCTGGCGTACCAGATCCTTGTATTGCATGAAATCCGCACGCACCTTGGCCAACTGCTCCAGCGTTTCCTTGGTGTGGTAAAAGGCGATCGGCTGCTTGAAACCATCTTCCAGCGCTTTGGCATATGCGGGGTCTTTGCTGATCTGCTGCATAACGTCTGCCATTTTCTTGACGATGCCCGGGTTCGTCCCTTTCGGGAAGGCGATCAGGTATGACTTCTCGATACCGAAATCAACCCCTTGCTCCTTGAACGTCTTGATATCGCCAAGTAACGGATTCCGCTCGCCGGGGTACTGGCCAACGATAACCAAGTCACCGGTCGTCGCGTAATCCTTGACGGCGCCAAACGTGATCGCGCCCAGATCGATGCGCCCGCCGAGCAGCGAAGTGATCTTGTCAGACGCCGAACCGGTATCGACGATCTTCAACTGGATTCCGGCCAGCTTCTGGAATACCAGCCCTTGCAGATGCGAGAAACCGCCCAGTTCGGTACCGTACACCACGGTATTCGGTTGCGCCTTGGCTCGGGCGACGACGTCCTGCACACTCTTGAGCCCGGATTTCTTGCCCGCGACAAGAACGTTGCCCTTGTCAACTGCCGGAATGCAGGATATGTCGAAGGCTTCGTAGCTATAATCGTTGAGTCCCGAGACTTCGTTGACGACCAACAAGCCGGTGTGGGCAAACAAAATGGTGTTGCCGTCGGGTGCCGCGCCCTTGACCTGCGCCGTGCCGATCGTTCCGGAACCGCCGTTGACGTTGGTGACGATCATCGGCTTCCCGGTAATCTTCTCGAAGTAGCGGGCCACCTGCCGTGCGTTGAAGTCCGTGTCGCCGCCGGCTCCGGCCGGCACGATGACCTGCACCGGCTTGGTCGGCCACTTCACGTCGCTCTGTGCCGAGGCGACATTGGTCATGGCAAGGGATGCTGCCACGAGAGATAAACCGATCGCTTTTTTCATGCTTGACTCCTCCTTGAATGGTTAAGCTTGTCGCGTCGAGTGATGCACTGCTCTGTTTGCCGAACGTTACGACCGAACCCCAACTTCAATCTGTTCGCGTGTCCACGCCCTGGCCTGTTCGCTCATGCTGACGCCCAACCCGGGGCGGTTCGGTACACGCATGCGGCCGTCCTTGACCTCCAGCCGCTCGTTGAACAGGGGTTCGAGCCACTCGAAATGCTCGACCCAGGGCTCGCGGGGATAGGCCGCGGCCAGATGGATGTGCAATTCCATCGAAAAATGGGGCGCCAGCATCAAACCGGCGTGATCGGCCAGGCCGGCGACCTTGAGGTAAGGCGTAATCCCGCCGACGCGCGGCGCATCGGGCATGATGTAATCGGCCGCGCGGTGCTTGATCAGTTCGGCGACTTCGCCCGCGCTGGTCAGCATCTCGCCGGTGGCGATCGGCGTGTCGAACTGTGCGGCCAGCGCCGCATGACCTTCGTAGTCGTAGCAGTCGAGCGGCTCCTCGATCCAGATCAGATTGAACTGCTCGAAGATGCGGCACATGCGCTGCGCCGTCGGGCGATCCCATTGCTGGTTGGCGTCGACCATCAGCGGGAAACTGTCGCCGAGGTGCTTGCGCACGGTCTCGACGCGCTTGATGTCGAGCGCGCAGTCGGGCTGGCCGACCTTGAGCTTGATGCCGCCGATGCCTTTCTCGCGCGAGATCGTCGTATTGACCAGCAGTTGGTCCAACGGAGTGTGCAGAAAGCCGCCTGAAGTGTTGTAACACTTGACCGAATCGCGGTGCGCGCCGAGCAGCTTGGCCAGCGACAGTCCCGCGCGCTTGGCCTTCATGTCCCATAGCGCCACGTCGAAGGCGCCGATGGCCTGCGTCGACAGGCCGCTGCGCCCGACCGAGGCGCCCGCCCAGCACAGTGTGTCCCACAGCCTGGCGATATCGTTGGGGTCTTCGCCGATCAGGCGGTCGACGATTTCCCTGGCATGAGCAAACTGGCCGGGACCGCCGGCCCGTTTTGAATAGCTGAACCCGAGCCCGGCGTGTCCGTCGGTAGTCTCGATTTCCGCGAACAGGATGGCAATCTCGGTCATCGGCTTCTGGCGGCCGGTCAGCACCTTGGCATCGCTGATCGGATTGGCCAGCGGCAAGAATGTCGATGACAGCCGTACCCAGGCGATGCGATCTCCCTGTGTCGCCGGGTTCTTGCTTCCTTGAGCCATGCATTTGCTCCTTCTAATAATTGGTTGATGCGTACCGATGGCGCGTCCATCATCCCGATGCTGGCGACCAAGAATGATTGCGCTATCATTTTTTGGTCGCCAGCTAGCGGAGAACGAATCCACTGAATCTCTCGCCCGACCGGACTGAAAAAGCCGACTCACAAAATTACGCCTACCCGGGAATATCTGTCTGCAGTGCACGGACAGGAAGCGATTCCCCCATAGACGCCAAAATGGTAGCGCAATCATTTGTTCATATCAAGACTTTTCTATGTCGACGAGAACCTGGCGCACAAGTCGTCCGAGCCAGCTCTTTTGCTAAAATCGTCAAACCAGGCTTTTCCACTGATAGCGATACCATGCCGCAAGCCAACAAACGATTAGCGCAAGGCCAGAGCTCGGAAAACGCGCCATCCGTCACCCGAAGCATTACTTTGAAGGATGTCGCGCGCGTGGCCGGGCTGTCGCCGATCACGGTGTCGCGTGCACTGAATTCCCCGCAACTGTTACGCCCGGCAACCATAGCGCGCGTTCGCGAAGCGGTGGAACTGACTGGGTATATTCCGAACCTGCTCGCCGGCGGGCTGGCTTCGAAGCGCAGCCGGCTCGTCGCGGCCATCGTCCCGCAACTGTTCAACGCCATGTTCGTGGAAACGGTGCAGGGCCTGGGCGACCAGTTGGCAGCCCACGGCTACCAGCTCCTGTTAAGCCTGTCAGGATATTCGCCCGCGCATGAAAGCGAACTCGTATCGGCAATCCTCAGCCGGCAGCCGGACGGCATCGTCCTGACCGGGATCAATCATGCCGCCGAGACGCGCAAGCGGCTGCTGTCAGCCAATGTCCCGGTGGTAGAGACCTGGGATCTGACGCCGACTCCCATCGACATGCTGGTCGGATTCTCGCACCAGAAGATCGGCGAGACGATCGCCCGTTACCTTCACGGCAAAGGCTATCGCCGCTTCGGTCTCGTTTGGGCCGACGACGAGCGTGCCGCGTTGCGGCGGGCCGGACTCGAAACGGTACTGAACGAGTACGGCATTGGCAAAGCCGCCAGCCACATGGTCCCCACGCCGGCGACGCTCGCACTTGGCCGTAAGGGTCTGCAGGTCCTTCTCGACTCGGGGAGTTCTTTTGACGCCATCGTTTGCAGTTCCGACGCGCTCGCACAAGGCGTGCTGACCGAGGCTCAGGTACGAGGAATCAAGGTTCCCGGGCAACTGGCAATCATGGGCTTCGGCGACCTGGATTTTGCGGCGCACACCGTTCCGTCCATTTCTTCCGTGCATATCGACAAACGCGCCATCGGCATCCAGGCGGCGAACGCACTTCTGGCCCGCATCGAGGGACGGCCGCTAAAACAGCGAATCCTTGACGTCGGGTTTGAGTTGATCGAGCGGGAAACGACGTAGCGCCACAGGCATTTCTTGTCGCATTGTCCAATCCGTGCGCGAAATAAGTGCCACTTCTGCCACCGCTCTCTCGCAAGCGTCGGCATTCGCCTGACGAGGTCAGTCGATCCTGTCTTCGATCCGCTCGGCCGCGTGCTCATCCGCCACTAGAACATCCAACGCCGAACGCCCCTTGCGCCTGTTGTACCAGTACCCGTATCCGGTTACCAACGCTGCCAGCATGAAGCCAAGATACGGGCCGTCATGGAATATGCCCGGCAGGAAAGGTTGTATCGCTGCATCCGAGTCCACCATCTCTCCAGCCGTGTAGGCAATCAAACCGGCGCCAGCGTAGACGATGGCCGGGAACCGCTCGATCATCTTCATGATCACCGTGCTGCCGAAGACAATCAGCGGCACCGACAGTACCAGGCCGGTGATCAGGAGAGTCCAGTCGCCGCGTGCAACGCCCGCGATCGCCAGTGTGTTGTCCAGACTCATGATCACGTCGGCGACGAGGATGGTCTTGACCGCCCCCCACAGATTGTCATGCGCATGGTGACCGGTTTCCGCCTCATCGTCTTCAACGAGCAGCTTGACGGCGATCCACACGAGCAGGAGCGCGCCGACAAACTGGAGGAAGGGCACCTGCAGCAGGGCGACGGCAATGATCGTCAGCAGGATCCGGAGCACGACCGCACCGCCGCTTCCCCAGACGATGGCCAGCTTTTTGTGCTGCGGCGGAAGATTACGTGCCGCAAGTGCGATCACCACGGCGTTGTCGCCCGAGAGCACGATATTGACCATCATGATGCGCATCAGCGCGGTGACGAATTCCATTACGGCGGTCCGGTTCGAGAAACCTGCATTATGCCACCCCTGCAGCGTAGGCCTGCCGCGCCGATGGCGACCAGCGCGCCGTTCAGGTCACCGGCGCCGGGTTGAACACGGCCAGCGAATTGAACAACCCCCACTGGTCGGCCCAGGTCTTCTTGCGGCCGCTGGCAACTTCGAGAATCAGGCGGAAAATCTCCCAGCCAACCTCTTCGATGGTCGCTTCGCCGGTGGCGATGGTGCCGGCGTCGATTTCCATCAAGTCATGCCAGCGCGCGGCAAGATCGCGACGGGTGGCCACCTTGATCACGGGCGCCGCTTCGAGGCCGTACGGCGTGCCGCGGCCGGTCGTAAAGACCTGGAGGGTCATGCCCGAGGCAAGTTGTTGCGTGCCGCAGACGAAATCGCTGGCCGGCGTCGCGGCGTAGGTCAGGCCCGTCCTGCGGATTTTTTCCCCGGGGCCAATCACGTCCACGATCGCGCTGGTGCCTGATTTGGCGATCGAACCCATCGCTTTTTCGACGATGTTGGCGAGCCCGCCTTTCTTGTTGCCGGGCGTCGTGTTGGCGGCCCGGTTGGTCTCGCCGCGATCGAGATAGTCGTCGTACCAGGCCATCTCGCGCAGCAGGGCCTTGCCGACTTCCTCGTCGATACAGCGCGGCGTGAGCAGGTGAATGGCGTCACGCACTTCGGTCACTTCCGAGAACATGACCGACGCGCCGGCCCGCACCAGCAGGTCGGCAGCGTAGCCGACGGCCGGATTGGCCGTCACGCCGGAGAAGGCGTCGCTGCCGCCGCACTGCAGCCCGACGATCAGGTCGGAAGCCGGGCAGGTTTCGCGCTGGCGCCGGTTGAGACGGGCGAGATGCACTTCAGCCTGTTTCATGATCGCCTCGACCATCGACTGGAAGCCGGTGAACTTCTCGTCCTGCAGGCAGACGACGTCGTCGCTGACCACCTTGATCGGAATGCCGCCCTCGTTGAGCAGGCGATCCGGCGGCAGCTTTTCGCAACCGAGGCTGATGACGAAAACCTCGTTGCCGAAATTCGGGTTGAGCGCGAGGTTGTGCAGCGTGCGGATCGGAACCACGGCCGCGGGCGCGTTGATCGCCACGCCGCAACCGTAGATGTGGTTAAGGCCGACGATGCCATCGACGTTCGGGTATTTCGGCAGGATTTCGGACTTGAGGCGCCTGACCACGTAATCGACCACCCCGGCGACGCATTGCACCGTCTGGGTGATGGCCAGCAGGTTCTTGGTACCCACGGTGCCATCGGCATTGCGATAGCCTTCGAAGGTGTACCCCTCGAGCGGCGGCAGCGGTGCCGGCACCTTGGTGGCCAGCGGCAAGGAATCGAGCGGCGGCGCTTCCGGCAGGCGCACCAGCGATTCCTCGATCCAGCTGCCCTGCGGGATCGGCTTCATCGCGTAGCCGATGACTTCGCCGTAGCGCAGGATCGGCGCGTCCTGCGCGATATCGCCGAGCGCCACCTTGTGGCCTTGCGGCACGTGTTCGCGCAGCGTCAGCCCGTCCTCGAACACCGTGCCGGCGGGCAGTCCGCCGGAATTGACGACGATGGCGACGTTGTCGGTCGGATGGACCTTGATGGTCAGCGGCTTCAGGGGTGGGTTCATGCGCTTCGGCTCCTTGGGGAGAAACTACAGCATTTCGAGCGGGGTGGCCCGACGCGGCGGCGGAAACAACCGGTCGAGTTCGGCGAGGGTGGCATCATCGAGCGGGCACTGGAGCGCGGCGAAGTTCTCTTCGACATGCGCCCGTGTCGACGCCTTGGGAATGACGATCACCTGCTCGCGACGCAGCAGCCAGGCCAGCGCCAGTTGCGCGGGCGTCGCGCCGTGCTGCGCGGCCAAAGCGCGCAATTCGGGATGACGCAACAGGCGCGCCTGCTCGATCGGCGAATAGGCCATCAACGGAATGTCGCGCTCCGCGCACCACGGCAGCAGCTCCCATTCGACGCCGCGCCGGGAAAGATTGTACAGCACCTGGTTTGCGGCCACCGCGGCACCGCCGGGAAGGCCATCGAGTTCCCGCATGTCGTCGGTGTCGAGATTGCTCACGCCCCAGTGCCGTATCTTGCCCTGCGCCTGCAGTTTCTCGACCGCCTCGACGGTTTCCTCCAGCGGGACGTTGCCGCGCCAGTGCAGCAGGTAGAGATCGAGACAATCCACCTCCAGACGGCGAAGGCTGTCTTCGCACGCGACCCGCGCACCGCGTACCGTCGCGTTGTGCGGATAGAACTTGCTGACCAGGAAAACCTGTTCACGCCGGCCCTTGATGGCCTCGCCGATCAAGCGTTCGGACGCGCCGTCGCCGTACATCTCGGCCGTGTCGATCAGCGTCATGCCGAGGTCGATGCCGCGCTGCAGCGTGGCAATCTCCTCGGCGCGCCTGGACCGGTCCTCGCCGATCATCCAGGTGCCCATGCCGAGTGCCGGCACCCACTCTTTACCCGCAATGCGAACCTGCTTCATTTCCAAAATATCGTGAACAAGAAAAAAGCCGGCGTTGACCGCCGGCTTTTGGCTACGTCGGCTGCATGGCTTTCCGCGCGGCTCTGGCGCGGTGCGTCTGATAGAAATGCAGCGCCACGGAGGCCGCGGCGATGCCCAGGAAGGTCGCCGAAATCGGCTGCGTCAGGAAACCGGAAAAATTTCCATCGCTGAGCATCAACCCGCGGCGCAGGTTGGTTTCCGCCATCGGACCCAGAATCAGGCCGATGATGAACGGCGTCTGCGGGATCTTGCATTTGACGAAGCCGTAGCCGAGCAAGCCGAAGAACACGATAACCCCGACGTCGAAGATGCGATTGCCCAGGCCGAAGGCGCCCACGAAGCACAGCACCAGAATGATCGGCAGGAGAATGTGCTTCGGAATCGCCAGCAGCTTGACGAAAATTCGCACGCCATACAGTTCGCAGATCAGCATCATCAGCGAGGACACCAGCATGGCGACGAAGATGGTGTAGACGAGCGGACCTTGCGACACGAACAGCAGCGGTCCCGGCTGGATGCCGTGGATCATGAAGCCGCCGAGCAGCATCGCCGTCACCGTATCCCCCGGAATGCCGAGCGTCAGCAGCGGAATCATGGCGCCGCCGACGGCCGAACACGAGGCCGCCTCGGAAGCGACGATCCCGTCGATGATGCCGGTGCCGAACTTCTCGGGATGTTTGGAGCGCTTCTTGGCGACCATGTAGGCCACGATGTTCGAGGTGCCGGAACCGATACCGGGCAAGATGCCGATGCCCGTCCCGATCAGCGTCGAGCGGATCGTGTTCCAGCCCTGCTCGAAGAATTCCTTCACGGAGAATCCGAATCCTTTCAGCTTGACCACGGTAACGGTGGCCTGCTGCTCGGTCTTGACGTCCTCGGCCACCTTGATGATTTCGGAAATCGCAAAAAGGCCGATCAGCACCGGCAGGATATCGAAGCCGGCGTTCAGTTCGGTCAAGCCGAGCGTGAAGCGCGGAATCGCATCGACCGGCGCAATGCCGACGGTCGAAAAGGCGAACCCGAGCGCGCCAGAGAACAGGCCCTTGACCATCGAGCCGGTCGCCAGCGTGATGATCAGCGTCAACGAAAAGATCGCGATGGAAAAGTACTCGTGCGGCCCGAACGCCAAGGCGATCTTCGCCAGCGTCGGCGCGATGAACATCAGCGCGAAGATGCTGAGCAGCGTTCCGACGTACGAGTAGAAGATGCCGACGCCGAGCGCCTTGGCGCCTTCCCCTTTTTCCATCATCGGGCCACCGTCGAAGGTCGTGGCCACGGATGCGGGCGTACCGGGGATCTTCAGCAGGATTGCGGAGATGAGGCCGCCCGAGACACCACCGATGTAGAGCCCCACCAGGAGGGAAATGCCAGCGGCAGCCCCCAGCGTATAGGTAATGGGGAGGAACAGCGCCACCGCCATGGTCGCCGTCAGACCGGGAATGGCACCGAAAATGATGCCGACCACGGTGCCGAAAAACAGCAGACCGAGAATCTGGAGGGTGAAGACTGTTTCAATCCCCTGCATGAATAGAGATAGCATGGAATGTCACCTTTTATTCGATTAAGCCGTTCAGCACGCCCACCGGCAACATCATGTCAAATGCGTGGCGGAAGGT
>JARKPC010000155.1 GCA_029975435.1 Propionivibrio sp.
CACAATTGAAACAAGGACCATGCCAGCGCAACATACGTGACTATCTTGGCCGTCAGGCCACTCGGCCGGCGCCCCCCGGTATCGGATTCGGCAACCAGTTGCCGAAGTTCCTCGTCGGACATAGCCGACGTATTGACTTCAGTGTTCGACACAATAACCCCCGAAATAATCATAAGGAAGGAAGACGGTTCCGCGCCGGAACCGTCCACCTGTCGGCGGGCTTGGCATGGCCCGCTCGTCAGCTGTTACATCCAGCCTTTTTCTTTGTAGTACTTGACGGCGCCCGGATGCAGCGGGGCGGACATGCCACTGGAAATCATGTCTTTCGGATCCAGATTGGCAAACGCCGGATGCAGCTTCTTGAATTCCTCGAAGTTATCGAAAACGGCGGAGACCATGGCATAGACCACGGCATCCGGCACCTTGGCCGAGGTCACGAAGCTGGCCACCACACCGAACGTCTTGACCGCGTCGGGATTGCCCGGATACATGCCGCCCGGAATGGTCGCCGCGGCGAAGTACGGGTACTCCTTGATCAGCTTGTCGACCGCCGGGCCGGTGATCGGAACCAGTTTGGCGCCACAGGTCGTGGTCGGATCCTGGATGTTGGCGGCCGGACTGCCAACCACGTAGCCGAAACCGTCGATCTTGTTGTCGCACAGCGCGGCACCGTGCTCATCCGGCTTCAGTTCGGAGGTCAGCGTGAAGTCGCTGGTCTTCATGCCCAGAGCGGGCATCAGGATGTCAATCGTGGCGCGAGTCCCGGATCCCGGGTTGCCCACGTTGAAACGTTTGCCCTTGAAATCCTCGAATTTCTTGATGCCGGCTTCCTTGCGCGCCAGAACCGTCAGCGGCTCCGGATACACCGAGAATACGGCACGCAAGTCAGTATGAGCGCCGCCATCCTTGAACTGGGCCAATCCCTTCACGGCGTTGTATTGCACGTCGGACTGGGCCACGCCGAAATCGAGTTCGCCCGCCTTGATCGTATTGACGTTGTAAACCGAACCGCCGGTGCTTTCCACCGAGCAGCGGATGCCGTGCTTGGCACGTTCCTTGTTCATCAGACGGCAGATCGCGCCGCCTGCTGCGTAATAAACCCCGGTCACGCCGCCCGATCCGATCGTCACGAATTTCTGCTGTGCCGTCGCGACCGGACTCGCAAGCGCCACCCCCAAAGCCAGAGTTAATGCGGTTAAGGAATATTTCTTCATTATTGACACCTCTCTCATGATGAATCGATTGTCGAAAAAACAATGAAGCAATCACCTTGCCATCTCTTAATTGACGACGCGGAGATTTCTCACGGCAACGAAATTCCGTCGATAAGACATAGATTCAAACGAAATTCCGAAAACAATGACATGTCAACAAAAACATCGTATATTCCGATACTTGGTCGGATATCCGAACGGCTGTTGCGCCATAAATACGGAATTCCGAACACCCCGCTTCGTAGCACGCGAAATTTTCCAAGACTGAAACTGAAAGCATGGTGTCATGCAAAGGATGGCGTATTCTTAACCCTCGGAAGAAAGGCAAGCAAACGACAAATAAGAACTAATTAGTTCTATTTAAGAATCAACTACGATGCTTCGCCGAATCCCGCCCAGGCCGCGACGCGACAAAAATGAACGGTTGAACAGAGGTATTTCGAACAGACAAATGCCGCGCGGGGAAGCCGTGCGGGTCTGGCCGCCAACGCTCACGCACGATTTCGCGAGGACATTCGCGCCGAACGCCTCGCCCGCAACGATCCGTCGGTGCTGGTCATTCCCTCGCAAACCTCATCCGGTGTCACCGTTCGCGGAGCACATGCACCGGCACTAGGCCGCGCAACGCATTCCCCAGATACACTCGGTCGTTTCCAAGCAAATCCTCGAACACGAGCACCTGCTCGACGGCGCGCCCGGAATCCAGCAAGAACCGGCGCAGAACCCCCGGCAGCAGGCCGCATTCCAGAGGCGGAGTAATCAACATGCCATCGCGCTCGACAAACACATTGCTGCGCGCGCCTTCACAAACCTCTCCGCGAGAGTTGAGAAAGATTGCATCGAACACGTCACCGCGGTTGGCCAGCAACCGCAATGCCTGATCGTAGCGGCTGCGAGCAGTTGTTTTGTGCCGTAGCAGGTAGCCATCAGGATCGAGGACATCATCGGAAATGATCGCTGATTTGACCGAGGAATCGCCCGCCAGCTCTGCCACGGATATCGACCATACCCCCGCATGCGACAACGTCAGGCGCACGCGATGCACGCCCTTTACCTTTTGACCGGCGAGCGCCTGCAGCGCATCCCGAATCTCGGCCGGATACCGAAACCCCAGGCTTTTCGCCGACGCTCCCAACCGCTGCAGGTGCAGATCAAGCAGCGGATAACACCCCTGCTCCAGCCGCAGCGTTTCAATCAACTCGAACCCCGGATCCAACCCCGTCAGGAACCGGGCCTTCAACAGGCATTCGGCATACTCGCGCTCTGGCTGCGCGTCAATCACGATGCCACTGCCCACGCCGAGCCGGCCATGTCCTTTCCCGTCAATTTCAAGGGTGCGAATCGCCACATTGAAACGACAATCACCGCCCGGCGCCAGCCATCCGACGGCACCGGTATATAGTCCACGCGGCGCGGCTTCGAGTTCGGCAATGCACTGCATGGCCCGAATTTTCGGCGCACCGGTGATCGATCCACACGGGAACAACGCGCGAAAAATCTCCCCCAGTCGCGCATCCGGCAACTCTGCCGAAACGGTTGATACGACCTGCCACAGGGTTGGATAAGCCTCTGCCACGCAAAGCGAGTCGACCCGCACGGCTCCCGCTCTCGCCAAGCGCCCAAGATCGTTGCGCAAAAGGTCGACGATCATAATGTTCTCGGCGCGTTCTTTGGCCGAGGTCAGCAGCGCCTGCCTATTTCGCAAATCCTCATCGGGACTGGAGCCCCGCGGGGCCGTACCCTTCATCGGCCGCGTAACCACCCGCCCGGAAGTGCGCTCGAAGAACAACTCCGGCGAGAAGGAGAGCACTGTCTCACCCGGCGCGACGATGCACGCCCCGTAACGAACAGGTTGGCGCCGGCGCAACGCCGCATAGAGCGCCACGGGATGCCCGAAATAGCGAAACGACATGGGAAACGTCAGGTTGATCTGGTAACAATCGCCATCGGCAATCCAGCGCTTGACCCGATCGACTTTCCCGGCATAGTCGCGCGGATTTAGTGCGGGACTGACTTCCGCGACTCCGGCGACACGCTGATGTTCCGCCATAGTCGACAGATAACCGGCCAGGAATGCCTCTGCCTCGCCGTGGTCAAGCCGTTGTGCCCGATCAAATATCCAGCCGCGAAGCAAGGAGCGCGTGCTCTCGAGACGCGGCGCCCGGGCCTCGAAACACGCACCAAGTTCATAGTCGCACGCCAGCGCAATCCATTGCCCTTTATCCGAAGCGCCCTCAATTGCCGAGAAAACACCAGCGAGTTTATCGACGTCGCATGCGCCGGCATCAAGAGACACCAATCGGCAGTATCCGGTGAGCAGCAACCCGCCGCCGTCATCGCCGTCAAAAAATGCGAACGGCTCGGATGGGTTAACCTCCGGTGTCATCAGACGATTTCCGCTCCGGATCGCGGTTATTTGCGCTTGAACAGAAACTCGAAGACTTGATCAAGTTCGACGGTCGACAACAGTTCGTTGCCGGTCTGTTTGGCAAAGGCCTGAAAATCCTTGACGGCATGGGCATCAGTAGCGAGGACTCGCAACACCTGACCCGAGACCATCTCTGACAGCGCCTTCTTGGTGCGCAAAATCGGCAGAGGGCAATTGAGCCCCTTCACATCGAGTTCTCGATCAATCTGCATGGCTTTAGTCCAAGTCGTCAGGAGTGCGACATTCTAACCGCCGTCCCGCTTTCTCTTGTCTTCTTCCATTTGCAGCTTGCGCAATTCGCGCAGACGCGCATCGACAGCCGACTGCTCGTAGAAATTCCCGTCAGTATCCTTCTGCGCAAACTGAAGTTGCTCTATCGCTTGCCCAAGTTGCCCTTGAAAGAAATAGTACTCGGCTTGCGCCCGGTGCTGTTGCAAACGCTTGCCGCTTGCCGCAAAGGTCTTGGCCTGCAAGCCGTGCAATCGAAAATCCGACGAATCCCGTTGCAATTGTGCTTCCAGAAAACTCAGGGCCTGGGGGTACGCTCCCGCAGCATAGAGAGATTCGGCGTAGCCATACACGAGCGATTTGGCCTGAGGGAAACGTTGCAGCGCCTGACGATATATACCGTGCGCAGCAGCCATGTCGCCGGATGCGGCGCTGATTTCAGCCGCAAGCCCCGCCAGAATCGATGAAGACTCGGTGAGTGGCAGCAGGTTCTCGCTGGCGCGGCGAGCGCCCTCGACATCCCTGGCACGCATCAATGCGTAGGACAAACCGTACTGAACCGCCGCTTGGGAAACATACTTCTTTTCCAGCAACTGTTTTTCGAATTCGGCCACGGCTTCCTTCGGCGTCCCCGACTGCGCCTTCAACTTCGCCCGCACCAGATGAAAATCCAGGCCGCTGACGACCTGACGGTAAGGCGAATCCTGCGCCCGGTTCTGCATATCCGAGAGCCGCTCCACGGTGAGGGGGTGAGAACGCAGATAGACTGGCGCATTGTTTTCGTAAAGCCGCCCCGCCTTCTGCAGCCTTTCAAAAAAATCCCCCATCCCCCGCACATCGAAACCAGCTCTTTCCAAGGACTGATACCCCATGCGATCAGCCTCGCGCTCAAAATCCCGGGAATAGGCCAACTGTGACTGAATCATTCCGGCCTGGACCGAAGTCATTGCACCAGCGGCCACAGAAGTGTTGGAACGCGCCGCCAGGATCCCGACGGCCATGGCAATCAGACCGGGAATGGTGTTCTGCTTCTCCTTGGCGATCTGCCTCGCCAGGTGGTTCTGCGTCACATGGGCGATTTCATGGGCCATGACGCCGGCCAGTTCCGATTCACTCTGGGCTGTCAGGATCGTTCCGGTATTTATCCCGATGTATCCGCCGAACATGGCGAATGCGTTGACGGTATTGTCGCGAATCGCGAAGAAATGGAACTCCCCGGTCGGATTGTCGCTCGCCTCGACGAGGCGGCGACCAATACGGGCCAAGTAGTCGTTGATTTCCGGATCATCAACATAGCTTGGTTCGCGCAGCCGGATCTGGTTCATGATGTTTTCGCCGATCCGACGTTCGAGTTGTGGCGACAATTCGGCGCGCGAGGACTCCCCTAGATCAGGCAGATCGCTGCCATAAACGAACCCGCTCGCGAGGAATGTGACTACTACGGCGAGCAATGCAGCGCGAAATCTTGCCTGCACCCAAGAGACCAGGAAATTCATGACTGTCCGAAAAATACGGGAAACAAGGTTCTATGATATCGGACGCGAAGCAATCAGGGTGTTACGCTTTGTTTCCCCAAACAAAGGCCATAAAAAAAACCCGCCAACGGCGGGTTTTTTCAGCGTGGTCGAAATAATCAAGCACGTCCAATATTCGAAGCCTGCTTACCCTTTGGACCCTGTGTTACATCGAATGTAACTTTTTCGCCCTCTTTGAGGGTCTTGAAGCCGCTCATGGTTATCGCCGAAAAATGCGCGAAGAGATCTTCGCTGCCATCGTCCGGAGTAATGAAACCGAAACCCTTGGCGTCATTGAACCACTTAACTGTACCAGTTGCCATATTGCTACTTCCTTAAAAAAGACTAGATCCGGGCCAGGCCCGACTTGCATGCCTGGTCATCAACTGCTTGCAGAACCAAGACATGCAGTCTTTGTACGCTAGTTTTATCGGATGCGTCAAGCATTTTGCCGAAAGACTGCGGTAAACCGTGTGTTTTTTGCGAAAAAAGCTGCAAACGTGACGTCAAAACAATGGTTTTCGCATTCGGCAAGACTGGTTAGAATTGACTCATGGCAAAACCGCATCAGCAAGAAAGCTCAGTACTGGAAGCGCAACGGAAAAAACTCGCACCTCCGCCGCTCTATACCGTATTGCTGCTCAACGACGATTTCACACCGATGGACTTTGTGGTTGTTGTGTTGCAGAAGTTTTTTTCGAAGAACCGAGAACAAGCAACCCAAATCATGCTCAAAGTTCACATGGAGGGACGCGGTGTCTGCGGAGTTTATCCCCGCGATGTGGCGGCCACCAAGGTGGAGCAGGTGTTGAGCTTTGCACGGGAGAACCAGCATCCGTTGGCGTGCATAATGGAGGAGAATTGAATGATCGCGCAAGAACTTGAAATCAGTCTGCATATGGCCTTTGTCGAAGCCCGGCAAAAGCGCCACGAGTTCATCACGGTTGAACACCTTCTGCTCGCCCTGCTGGACAACCCCTCCGCTGCCGAAACATTGCGTGCCTGTGGCGGCAACATAGAACTGCTGAGAAAGGATCTCGGCCGCTTCATCGAGGAACACACGCCGTCGATCGAAGGCAAGGACGACATAGATACGCAGCCGACCCTCGGATTCCAGCGAGTGATCCAGCGCGCCATTCTGCATGTCCAGTCTTCCGGCAAGAAAGAGGTCAATGGCGCCAATGTGCTTGTTGCAATTTTCGGCGAAAAGGACTCTCACGCGGTGTATTACCTCCAGAAGCAGAGTATTACTCGACTGGATGTCGTCAACTTCATCTCTCACGGCATCAGCAAGGTGCCGCAGCAACCGGCGCGCAGCGAACCGGAAGCGGAAACGGAAGGCGAACAGCAGCCCGCACCCGGCTCGCTTGAGAGCTACACCATCAATCTCAACGCGCTGGCGCTGCAAGGCAAGATCGACCCGCTGATTGGCCGGGCAGCCGAACTCGAGCGGGTAATACAGACCCTTTGCCGGCGACGCAAGAACAACCCGCTGCTCGTCGGCGAGGCAGGCGTTGGCAAAACGGCAATCGCCGAGGGGTTGGCGCGGAGGATCGTGGAGAACGATGTCCCCGAGATTCTGGCCAACGCCAAGGTGTACGCACTGGACATGGGCGCTCTGCTGGCTGGCACGAAGTACCGCGGCGATTTCGAACAACGCCTGAAGGCTGTAATCAAGCAACTGAGCGAGAATCCGAACGCCGTCCTGTTCATCGACGAGATTCACACACTGATCGGCGCGGGTTCGGCTTCAGGCGGAACGCTCGATGCCTCCAATCTGTTGAAGCCGGCATTGTCCAATGGCCAGCTCAAGTGCATCGGCGCGACGACCTACAACGAGTTCAGGGTGATTTTCGAGAAGGACCATGCGCTGTCTCGCCGCTTCCAGAAGATCGACGTTAACGAACCCTCGGTCAACGACACCATCGAGATCCTCAAGGGTCTGAAGTCGCGCTTCGAATCGCACCACGGAATCAAGTATTCGGCGGCAGCGATTACCTCCGCCGTGGATCTGTCGGTACGCTTCATCACTGACCGGCACCTGCCGGACAAGGCCATCGACGTAATCGACGAAGCCGGTGCGGCGCAGCGCATCCTGCCGAAATCGAGGCAAAAGAAGGTCATCGGCAAGCAGGATATCGAGGAAATCATCGCCAAGATCGCCCGCGTTCCTTCGGCTCAGGTCTCTTCCGACGACCGCAACGCTTTGAAGAACCTCGACCGCGACCTGAAGGCCGTGGTCTTCGGCCAGGATCCGGCCATCGACGCTTTGGCGCGCGCCATCAAGATGGCCCGCTCCGGCCTGGGCACACCGGGCAAGCCGATCGGCAGTTTCCTGTTTTCCGGCCCGACCGGCGTCGGCAAGACGGAAGTCGCCCGCCAGCTCGCCTACTGCATGGGGGTCGAGTTGCTGCGTTTCGACATGTCCGAATACCTCGAACGCCACGCCGTTTCTCGCCTGATTGGAGCTCCTCCGGGCTACGTGGGCTTTGACCAGGGCGGGCAACTTACCGAGGCAGTCACCAAGAAGCCGTATTGCGTCCTGCTGCTCGACGAAATTGAAAAGGCGCACCCGGATATCTACAACATCCTGCTCCAGGTGATGGACCATGGCACGCTGACCGACAACAACGGGCGCAAGACGGATTTCCGCAACGTGGTGATCATCATGACGACCAACGCGGGCCAGGAAGCCATCCAGAAATCCACCATGGGATTCACTGCGACACGCCAGGCGGGCGACGAGATGGGCGAGATCAAGCGCCTGTTCACGCCGGAATTCCGCAACCGGCTGGATGCCACAATTTCCTTCAAGGCCCTTGACCACGACGTCATCCTGCGCGTCGTCGACAAGTTCCTGATGCAGCTTGAAGAACAACTGCACGAGAAGAAGGTCGAGGCGATCTTTACCGACCGACTCAAGGAACACCTGGCGACCAAGGGCTTCGATCCGCTGATGGGCGCCCGCCCGATGTCAAGACTGATCCAGGACACGATCCGCGCCGCGCTGGCCGACGAGTTGTTGTTCGGCAAGCTGGCCAACGGCGGGCATGTCACGGTCGATCTGGACAGCGAAGGCAAGGTCCGGCTGGTATTTGCCGAGGAAGCGGAAACGGTCAGCTGAGCGTTGCCCGCTCCATCCAATGGCCGGAAAGGTACTTCTCCAGAAGTATCCTCACGCCCTCACAATGCTCGCCAGACTGAGCAGGAGCAACAGCAGCATCCACAGCACCAACGCCCGCCAGACCAGGCCAACCGCGCTCTGCATGAATTCCAGGTCGGCTTCGTCCCCTAACCCAAGCGACGCTGTGTCCGGAGGAGATCCATTCCCCGTGCCCGACGGATCCATGTTCAATCCCAAGGCTCCGTATCCGGCAGCCAGCACAATATCCGGCCCAATCCCCAAAGGCGACTCCGACACATTCTTGGCTTTTGTTTTCCAGCGATACATCGCCGTTTCAAAGTTTCCTACGACGGCGAATCCTGCAGCCGTCATCCGCGAAGGGAACCAGTCGAGCACGCTGAATGCTTGGCGCGAAAACCGACCGAAAATGCCGGACTCATCCGCGCCATGACGCCCCCACCTGCTTGCGAAGAATTCGGAGGCACGATATAGCACGGCCCCGGATGGCCCAGGAAACAGCATGAAGCAGAGCAGCACGCCAAACACGTGCAAATGCGAAGCCTTGAGTGCTTCCTGAATGGACAGCCGGGCAATATCCGAAGACGAAAGCCCGTCTGCCGGGATTCCTCGCCATTCAGCGAGAAGTTCCCTTGCATGCGGAAGATCGTCCATACGCAAGGCAAGCTGGATATCGGTGAAAAAGTGGCTGAACTGGCGAAAGCCCATCGTCAGGTAGAGGACAAGGACGTTCCAGGCCCAAGCCAGGGTCGGGCTGAAGGAATGCAAGGCCGCATGGGTACCGCCAGCGATGATTACCAGACCACCGACGCCGGCCAGCCAGGCGATGATGCCATGACTGTGTTCCCCGGCGTTAAAACGCTCTTCCAGGAATCGCGCGAGGCACGCGAGCG
Organism: Propionivibrio sp.; assembly: GCA_029975435.1. Taxonomy (GTDB): domain Bacteria; phylum Pseudomonadota; class Gammaproteobacteria; order Burkholderiales; family Rhodocyclaceae; genus Propionivibrio. The sequence goes on from JARKPC010000155.1 coordinate 9,420, forward strand.
GCGTGAACACCACGGCACGATAGGGCAGCGGCCGAACCTGTTCGATCAACAGGACGGCAATCAGAGAGAGAAGAGCCATGGCGAGATCACTCTGGAAATGCGCTTCCCACCGTTAGGGGCGAAGGGCGCAAGATAGCACAGTTCAAACGGCAAGCAACCGCGCCAGTGTAACGATGATTCCTGCCGTGGCGCCCCAGATGAAATGCCGTCCGTAGGGCATGGCGAAGAAATGACGCGTACGCCCCTGGTACTCCCGGGAATGACGCTGGTGGTTGGCTGGATTCATGAGGAACGCCAGCGGTACTTCGAACACTTCCGCGACCTCGGACGGATCAGGCCTCAGCTCGAAAGGGGGTGTCAGGAAAGCCACTACGGGAGTAATCCGGTATCCAGTCACCGTACGGTATTCCGGCAAAAATCCGACGACCTCGACGTGCCGTGGGGACAGCCCGATTTCTTCTTTTGCCTCGCGCAGCGCCGTATGCTGCGGCGAGAGATCGTCCTCCTCGGCTCGCCCGCCGGGGAAGCTGATCTGCCCGGCATGATCCCGCAGGTGCTCCGTGCGCTGCGTCAGCAACACGGTCGGCCCCTGCTCGTGCAAAACGATCGGGAAAAGGACCGACGCCGCAACCAGATCCTGACGCTCGACGCCAGCCTCGATGACCGGGTCGGCGCTGACCGGCCGCTGCAACAGCACCGAACGCAGCAGTTCAAGATCCACGTGGCATGGCGCGGCCTGCTGTTCCGGCAGCCCGGCGCAATCAGTTTCCTTGGACAGTATCCTCTTCCTCAATTTCAGCATGGACGGAACCAAGCGCGTCCTGAAGGGTTTCTTCCGGCAACATGTTGATCGATGTCGCGACTTGATCTGCGGCCTCCACAGCCCCCACCGGCAATCGCTTGCTGTCCAGGCTGGCAATCAGCACGGCGCTCGCTCCCACGACACGCAGCAGGCTTTGCCGTTCGCCCATCAGCATTTCGAGTTCACGGCGCAACATGGCTATTTCCTGATCGCGGTGCGGCATATTTTTTCTCCTAGTAGCGTTTGATCAACGTCATGGTATCGCCATTCCGCTGCATTTCCATGCGGTTCAAAAAACTCATTCCAAGCAGTGTCACGGGTAGATCATGCTGATGCACCAGCGCGTCCACATTGTTCAGCACAATATCGCCGACGCGCACCGAATTCACTTTGACTCTCGACACCATGGCCTGACCGTTGGCTGTATTTACAACTCCCGGCTCCCCCTTGCTCGGGTCGATGCCTATACGCCGGGCATCGCCCGCCCCGATGGAGACCATAGACGCCCCCGTATCGACGAGAAAGCGGACCGTCGCCCCGTTGATATTCCCGGTCGTAAAAAAATGTCCCCGCGCATCGGCCGTCAGCACGACACTGGACGGTCCGCCACCCGACGGCTGCGCTGCCACGTTCTGGCCGACGCGCAATACGCGCTTCTTGCCGTCGATTTCGAGGGTCGCCGTATCACCCTCGATGGCCAGCACCTTGACTCCTTCCTCGGTTCTATTGCCCACGGCCACGATGCGCGGCGCGCCGCCATTGATGGTCAACAAGGCCTTGCCGGGAAACAACCCCGCCAGCCCAACGTCCGCCCCAAGAACCGCGGGCGCCCATAACCCGGCCCCGGACAGGCACAGGCAGCACAGGACGCTTCGCGTAAAATCGAATCCGGCACTATCGCCTGCACCTCTCTTGCTGAAGAGTCGAATCATGAAACCAGTCGCCATATTTCGTCACACCAGAACCGAAGGGCCCGGGTATTTTGCCACATTCCTCGATCAGCACTCGATTCCATGGCAATTGATCGCCATTGATCGTGGCGAAAGCGTGCCCGCGTCCCCGGAAGCGTTCTCCGGTATCTGCCTGATGGGCGGCACCGTCAGCGTTAACGACCCGCTGCCGTGGATCGGGCAGAGTTGCCATCTGATACGCGAAGCCGTTGCCAGGAATATACCGATCATCGGCCACTGCCTGGGTGGACAGTTGATGAGCAAGGCTCTGGGCGGTCAGGTTACGAAAAACCCCGTCAAGGAGATCGGCTGGGGCCAGGCAAGGATGGAGCGCAACGAGCAAGCAGTCCGCTGGTTCGGTGACAGCGCTGACGAGGACGGACTGGTGACAGTCTTCCAGTGGCACGGAGAGACCTTCAGCGTTCCACCGGGCGCCACACGCATTCTGACCAACCCGTTCTGCGCCAATCAGATGTTCGTGCTCGGCCCACACCTCGGGATGCAGTGCCACGTTGAAATGACCCCCGAGATGATCGACTCCTGGAACAATGGCTGGTCAGCCGAAACGCGGGGACTCGAACCTTTTCCCCCCAGTATCCAGACGCCGGAGCAGATGTCCCGGGGAACGCCCCAAAGACTGCCCGCCATGCGTCGATTGGCGGAGCAACTGTACTCGGTGTGGATCAGCGGGTTATCACGGAACTGACCCGCAAAAAAAAACGCGGCAAACGCCGCGTCGTTTTCCCGAACACTCCCGTCTCGGGAGCAGCCGGTCGGTTTATTGCTTGTGTTCCACAACGACACACTGGTAAACACCGCCGAAGAATGTCTTCTTGCGCCATGTAAACCGCTCGGCCTTGCTCGCGTAGTGCTGGATCTCATTCTTCCACATCGTCTCGGCAAACGGCTCCAGATAGTGATTCACGACCTTCAGGATGTAGCGGATCGGCTGCCATTTGGCCGGATTGTGGTAATCGACGAAAACAGCTTTGCTTCCCTTGGGCAGTTTTTCCAGCATGTGGTTGACGATCTCGAACTTTTTCTCTTCGGGGACTTCGTGCAACAGGAAAAAGCTGCAGATGAGATCGTAGCGATCGTCCTCGCCAATGGCATAACTGGCGGCATCGCTGCGAATGACGCGAGTCCACTCCATGCCCGCCAGCTTGCGCGTACCATGCTCGATCTGTATCGGCGTCACATCGGTCAGGTGAAACGCGCCCTTGGGGCCGACTTTCCGCGCCGCGCGGGTCACCAGGTCGCCATAGACGTGAGCCAGCTGCCACACGCGCATGCCTTCCTTGATCTCGTTCAGGTACGCGCGCATCAGGCGTTGATCGTTCAGGAACAGAAGCACCCGCACGACCCAGTTGTGATCCAATGCCCGCACCCATTTGGGATCGACGTACGCCCAATCGTACACTTCGGTCATGTAGGCCGGAACACCCTCGTAATAAGGATCCATGGCGAGTGACGGGTGGTTCTTGGTCATTTTCTATCCTATCTATGCAAATTTCTCGAGCTACCGTAGCAAGTAGCCCACGAATCGCCTGCACGGCACTGTGGGATGGGCGGACCGAGAAGCAAAAAGGAAGGATTATCCTCCAACCTTGGCGACACGGTCAAACATCGAAAGCTGATGGTGACAAGACAATTCCCTTTTATTTCATGGCACTTGCGGCGGCGATGCGCACCGCCTCCACAATCCACCACGGTTTCGGGACGCCACGCGCAGCATTCTCTGGGGAGTTCGTCCCTGCGGGGGCGTCACTGTCCCGTCACGACGGCAGCGGCGCGAACAGGGCCGCGATGTCGTCCTCTCCGAACTTGAGCACGGCACTGCTATCCGCCGAGAGAATTCCCTCGGCCAGTTCGGCCTTGCGCTCCTGCAATGCCAGTATTTTTTCCTCGATGCTGCCGGCCACGATCAGTTTGTACACAAACACGGGTTTGTCCTGGCCGAGGCGATGTGCACGGTCAGTGGCCTGGTTTTCCACGGCCGGATTCCACCACGGGTCATAATGGATCACCGTATCGGCCGCCGTGAGGTTCAGCCCCACGCCGCCCGCCTTCAGGCTGATCAGGAAGACCGGAACCTCGCCGGATTGGAAGCGACTGACCGGCAACTCGCGGTCGACCGTATCCCCGGTCAGCACGACGTAATCGAGACCGGCTCGTTTCACTTCGTTTTCGATCAGCGCCAGCATCGCGGTGAATTGCGAAAAGACCAGTATCCGCCGCCCTTCGTCCACGAGTTCCGGCAGCATGGTCATCAACAGATCCAGCTTCGCCCTTTCCTTGACCCGTTGCGCGGCCAGAGCCTTGACCAGGCGAGGATCGCAGCAGACCTGCCGTAACTTGAGCAAGGCATCCAGGATAACGATCTGGCTGCGTCCGAATCCCTTGCTGGCGATTTCCTCGCGCACCATCACGTCCATCGCCGCCCGCACGGCCTCGTAGAGATCGCGCTGGCTTCCCGCGAGTTCCACCTTGCGCAGAATGATGGTCTTGGGAGGCAATTCGGGAGCCACTTCCTCCTTGCGCCGGCGCAGGATGAACGGACGAATGCGTTGTGCCAGCAAGTCGCGCCGCTGCGTATCGCCCTGCTTCTCGATGGGGGTGCGCCAGTATTTGGCAAAGGTATTGCTGTCGCCGAGGAATCCCGGAAGCAGGAAATCGAACTGACTCCACAATTCGCCCAAGTGGTTCTCAAGCGGCGTGCCGGTAAGACACAAGCGATGCCGCGCCTCGATCCGGCGCACCACCTCGGCGCCCTGGCTGCGGGAATTCTTAACCGTTTGCGCTTCATCGAGAATCAGCATGTGATAACGAAAGCGGGTCAATTCAGCCGCGTCTCGCCACAGCAGCGGATAAGTTGTCAGCACGACGTCATGTTGCGGAATTTCGTCAAAGCGCGATTTCCGGTCGACACCCTGAAGGGACAGCAGCGACAGCGACGGGGCGAAACGCGCGGCTTCGTTCATCCAGTTGAAGACAAGAGAAGTCGGCAGGACAACCAACGCCGGGCGGTCCAGACGTCCGGATTCCTTTTCCAGCAGCAGGTGTGCCAGTGCCTGCGCCGTCTTGCCGAGGCCCATATCGTCGGCCAATATCCCTGACAATCCATGCTCGCGCAGAAACTGCAGCCAGGACACACCTTCCTTCTGGTACTCGCGCAACTCCAGCCCGAGCCCGGCCGGCGGATCGATGTGGCGCACACCTTGCGCCTCCATCAGCCGGTCGGCGAGGGCCATGATTTCTTCCTGTCCGCGGAATTGCCAGCGACTGGTATCGCTCAACACCTTCAGCCGTTGCGCATCGAAGCGAGAAATCTTCAGCCGTCTGCCGTCAAAGCTTTCGAACAGATCGATGAGCGTTGCCGCGAGAGGCTTCAGGCGGCCGGCAGGTACTCGCAACCTGAGGTTGTTGGGCGTTCTCAGCTCAATCAGCTCATCGTCGGCGATCCTGAGCAACTCGACTGTCTCCAGCCAGCGCGCATCGCGCTTGAACAACGAGGCCAGCAACGGCGCCAGGGGCAGACGTTCGCCGTCAACGATGACCCCCATGTCGAGATCGAACCAACCGTTTTCAGAGGGCAGAAGATCGGCTTCCCAAGCGTCGACCTGCAACGCATGGTGACGGAACTCTTCATCGAATTCGATCTGCCAGCCTGCCTCGCGCAGGACAGGAAGCACCGTCTGCATGAAATCCGGCCACACCGCTTCGCATTCCAGTCCGTACGCATTCCCGGGCAGGCAGCCGCAGGCACTCAGCACGGACTCCGGAACGCGCTCCAGCCCGTTGGCGGAGAGAACGTCCAGATATCTGCTTTCCTGCTCGCGCTGCCGTTGGACACGAACCGTTTCGCCGTCGGGGAGCGCGATGAATTGTCGTTCGTCGTGCGCATCGACCTCGGCATCCTGATATCGAAACACGGGCATGGCCACATCGAAACCGCCAGCTTCCAACCTCTCGGCATACCCTCTCCAGCATCCATGACCACTGATATCCAGAGTTTGCAAACGAAGCACGGGCTGCACACACGCATCAATGCAACGCACGGAGGCTTGGGCATTCTCGTCGGGAGGCGGCAGATCCGGTGCGAGTTCGGACAGCATGTCGGCAACCAGGGCCGCCTGCAAGTCGCCCAATGGCGGCATGGCAAATAGCCGCCCGATGATCTCGCGGTCTCCGGGCACCTCGAGCAGTCCCATGACTCCCCTGTCGAGATCGACGTACCAGGGCGGCAACAGCGGGATCGCCAGTGTAGCTTCGGCAAGCGCCCGAAAACAGGGGCGTTGATAACCCTGGGGATCGATTCTCCAAGCAAATTTTCCCGGACGCGCCTCACCCTGAAGCAGCGGAGAGAGATCCGTCGCCAGCGCGAACCGTCCGGTCCGGATCAAGCGTTGCAGGAGCTCGGCGCCATTTCGCTTGCCCAGGGAGAATGCGCGCAATCCGCAGTCATCGAGTCGCTCGTCCCACAGCAGGCGCAGAATATCCACATCCTGTTCGCTGACAAAGGGCGGCGGCTTGGCGAATGCCCGATCGATTTCCCACCACGCCTCAGCGTCTTCCAGATCACGTCCGCGATGCACCGTTATTCCGAACCCGCTTGCGTCCTGGGTCCAGTGCAAAAGATAGAAAAGCTGATTGCGGCTGGCAGACGGCCTGCTTCCACTCTGGCTGACAGCCAGCGACACGCGTCGCAATTCTTCCGCCCAGGAAAGTCCTGCCGGAGTGGTGCTTTCCTTTTCTTGCAGATCTTCAGCAGTCTTGGACGACATCAATAACAGAATTCACCGGGCGAATACCTCGACAGTGCCTGGAATGGCTGTCTGGATCAACAGCACCGTTCCACCCACAAAAAGAGCGCGCACCGGCTTCGCCGGCCGGCAAGCGCAACCGTATAGTTTATTCGATTCGGGACGGTAGTTGAGGCGAAATCGACACTACCTCAACGCAACAGGCATTGGTTTGTTGTATCAGTCGCGGAAATTCCCGTACTTGATCGGGAAATCGGTGATGGCCTTGGTCACCGTGGCGATGCACGCCTGCAATTCGTCGCGCTTGGCGCCGCTCACCCGGACCGTATCGCCCTGAATCGACGCCTGGACTTTCAACTTGGAATCCTTGACGAGCTTGACGATCTTCTTGGCCAGTTCGGTCTCGATGCCGATCTTGATCTTCAATTCCTGCTTGACCTTGTTGCCGGATATCTTCTGGACCGGTTGGTGATCCAGCCGCTTTACGCTCTCCTTTTCCTTCTTTTCCATGGCTGGAAACAGAATGTCCTTGATCTGATCGAGCTGGAAGTCGGAATCCCCGTACAACGCAATGATCTTGTCCTTCTCGTTGAGTTCGACCTTGGCCGAGGTTCCCTTGAAATCGTAACGTGCGTCGATCTGGCGACTGGTAACGTCGATCGCATTTTTCAGCGCGACGATATCGGCTTCCGAGGAAAAATCGAACGATGGCATGATGCTCTCTCCTGCACTCAACCAAAGTGGCAAACGTAGTGGTACGGCTCTTCGCAAGCAATTTCAAACGAAGAATTGCCGGGCACGTTGAACGACTGCCCGGCCGAGTAGGTCTTCCACTCGCTCTCGCCCCTCAGTCGTACCTTGCAGGAACCGCCAACGCCTTCCATGATTTCCGGCGCGCTGGTGTTGAAGACCAGCGACGAGGGAAGAATGACACCCACGGTTTTCTTGGTGCCGTCGGCGAACTGGACGGTATGGCTGACGCATTTGCCATCGAAGTAGACATTGGCCTGTTTGACGACGCTGACATTATCGAACTGAGACACTTTCACACCCCTCCCAAAACCTTCTGGATCACCGACTTGGCAACGAAGCCAAGCATGCCGAAGGACAGCACAAAAAACAGGACGAAGGTCCCGGTCTTCCCGGCCTTCGTCTTCCAGGCGAGTTCGCCGATGATGAACAACATGAACAGCATGAAGGCACCGACTCCGAACGTCATGCCGAAGCTGGACACCTGCTCTTCAGTCAAGCCAATCATCGACCGTGCCGCCAAGCTTCACGCCAATTCGCCGCAGACACTATGAATTCACGCGGCCAAGGAGCAGAAACTCCATCAGCGCCTTCTGCACGTGCAGGCGATTTTCCGCTTCGTCCCAGACAAAGCTCTGAGCCCCGTCGATCACCTCGGCGGTCACTTCCTCGCCGCGATGCGCCGGCAGGCAATGCAGGAAGATGGCATCGGGGTTGGCCAAGCGCATCATTTCGCCATCGACCTGCCAATCGGCAAAGGCTTTCAAGCGCTCCTCGTTCTCCGCCTCGAACCCCATCGAGGTCCACACGTCCGTGGTCACGATGTCGGCGCCGCGCACCGCTTCCATCGGATCGGCAAACTGGCGGACGTGCCCGGTCCCGCGCAGCCCGGCTTTGGCCGGATCGACCTCATAACCCGGAGGCGTCGAAACGTGCACGTTGAACCCCAGCACTTCCCCGGCCTGCAGCCAGGTATGGCACATGTTGTTGGAATCGCCGATCCAGGCCACCGTCTTGCCTTTGATGGATCCGCGATGCTCGATATACGTGAAGATGTCGGCCATGATCTGGCACGGATGATATTCGTTGGTCAGGCCGTTGATGACCGGCACGCGCGAGTTCGCCGCGAAACGCTCGACGATGGTCTGTTCGAACGTGCGGATCATCACCAGGTCGCTCATGCGCGAGATCACCTGCGCCGCGTCCTCCACCGACTCGCCGCGCCCCAGTTGCGAATCGCGGGTATTCAGGTAGATGGCCGTCCCGCCAAGTTGCTGGATGCCGGCTTCAAAGGACAGGCGGGTGCGCGTGCTGGCTTTCTCGAAGATCATCACCAGCGTGCGGTCGCTCATGGGCCAGTAGCGCTGGTACGCCTTGAATTGTGCCTTGATCCAGCGCGTGCGATCGAACACATAGGCGTATTCGTCGCTGGAAAAATCATTGAACTGGAGGTAGTGCCTGACGACTGGCTTAACGAT
>JARKPC010000182.1 GCA_029975435.1 Propionivibrio sp.
ACAACGGCCTCGATACTTTCGCGCTCAACATCCCGCCGAACTTTCAGCGCGACCTCCTGGCCGGCCGCTCGCCGGCCATCCAGCTCAACGTCGACGCCACTCGCATGAGCCAGGCCTTCAGTGGCGGCGGCGCCGTGCAGACCATCGTTTCCGGAGAGGTGGCCGAGTATCTGCAACGCTCGCGATCGGATGAACCGCCGGCTGTCGATCTGGCCTTGCGCGCCCGCTTCAATCCGGAGCTGAACAAGGGCTGGTTCCAGGCGATCACCAACATCATCAACAACATCACCATGCTGTCGATCATTCTGTCCGGCGCGGCACTGATCCGGGAGCGGGAGCATGGCACGCTTCAGCACCTCATGGTGATGCCGGTAACGCCTCTGCAGATCATGCTGAGCAAGGTCTGGTCGATGGGGCTGGTGGTCATCGCCGCCGCGACCTTTTCGCTTCTCGTGGTGGCGCAGGGGCTGATCGGCGTTCCGCTGCAGGGCTCGCTGCTGCTGTTTCTCGCCGGCGCCGTGCTGCAGGTGTTCGCAGCGGCTTCGCTCGGCATTTTCCTCGCCACGGTATCCGGCAGCATGCAGCAGTTCGGCCTGCTGCTCATTCTGGTATTGCTGCCGCTGCAGATCCTTTCCGGCGGGACCAGTCCGCGCGAGAACATGCCCGACGCGATCCAGGCCGTCATGCTGGCGGCCCCCAACACCCACTTCATCGCCATGGCGCAAGCGGTGCTGTTCCGTGGGGCCGGACTTGCGGTCGTCTGGCCGCAGATTCTGATGCTGGCGCTGATCGGTGCTGTCCTGTTTGCCGTCTCGCTTAGAAGGTTCAGGGCATTCCTGAAATAGCCCCCCTCCCGGCGGAGTGGTACGGTTGCTGCGCTGCCGACGGGGTCGGGTCGAATGGAGGGCACAGCAATGTGGTCTTGCGGCAGGAACACAGCATCCGGTCGGTGCGAAGACAGCCGATCCCGGTTCGGAGGGTTGTCCGCAGGCGGAGTGCTGCTTGCAGCAATCTGCTTTTCGGCGTCCCTGACGCCGGGCCTCGTACCGCGCAGCTATCCCGTGCAGGGGGTGTTGTCGGGCCTCTCTGCGGCGGTTGGCTACTGCATTGCCGCACTGCTTTCCTGGCTATGGGGCTATCTCGAACTGCCGCGAGTTCCTCTGGCGATCCGCCGCCGCCTCGACTTGGCATTGATTGGCGTCGCCATCGCGATCGCGGCGGCCTTCGCGTGGCAGACAACCGCTTGGCAAAACTCGGTTCTGCGGGCGATGGCTCAACCGTTGGCGAGCAGCGCCTATCCGATCCGATCGGTTATCGTCGCCGTCGCCACTTTCGTGCTGCTGCTTTTCCTCGGTCGCGGCTTTTGCTGGCTGTTCCAGGCAAGCTCGGGACGGATGCGGCACTATCTTCCGCGGCGGGTCGCCAATGTCATCGGTGTCGCGACAGCGGTTGCGGTGTTTTGGACACTGGCCAATGGTGTGGTGTTTCGCGTCGGCCTTCACATGCTCGACGCCACATATCGCGAAGCCGACGAGATGATCCCGCCGGACGGGACGCCTCCCGCTACCGCGTCAAAGACCGGTAGTCCGAGTTCTCTGGTCACTTGGGAAGACCTCGGGCGGCGGGGGCGGGATTTTGTTTCGACCGGGCCGACGGCGGATGACATTCGCACGTTCACCGGCCGGGATGCGTTGGAGCCCATCCGTGTCTACGTCGGCCTCTCCGCGGCTGGGACCGCGCGTGAAAGAGCTGAATTGGCGTTGGCCGAACTCAAGCGGACAGGGGCATTTTCCCGGCGGGCGCTGGTCGTGATTACGCCAACCGGCACTGGCTGGATCGATCCGTCGGCAGTCGATCCGCTCGAGTATCTTTTTCACGGTGACGTGGCCAGCGTCGCCCTTCAATATTCATATCTGTCGAGTCCGCTGTCCCTGTTGTTCGAGCCTGGCTATGGCGCCGATGCGGCTCGCGAACTGTTCGGTACCGTCTACAGATACTGGCGCTTGCTGCCGAAGGACAGTCGACCGAAGCTGTATCTCCACGGCCTCAGTCTGGGTGCTCTCAACTCCGAACGCTCTGCCGAACTGTACGATCTGCTTGCCGCCCCGCCCGACGGGGCGTTGTGGAGCGGTCCCCCCTTCGAAAGCCATTACTGGCGCTATTTCACGGCAAACCGCCAACCCGGCTCGCCGGCATGGCTCCCCGAATTCGGCGACGGATCGCTGGTCCGCTTCATGAATCAGGAAAGAACAACCGCCCCCGCCGCTACACCCTGGGGGCCGATGCGCCTCGTCTACTTGCAATATGCCAGCGATCCCATCGTCTTCTTTGACTATCGGGATCTCTACAGGCGCCCGGCGTGGCTGATCGGGTCGCGCGGGCCGGATGTGTCGCCCGATCTCGAATGGTATCCGATCGTCAGCCTCCTGCAATTGTCTTTCGACGCCCTGATCGCCACAGGAGCTCCAATGGGCTACGGCCATGTGTATGCGCCACAGCACTACATCGACGCCTGGCTCCTGGTGACGGGCATCAGCGATTGGTCCGAAGACGATGTCGCTCGCCTGAAGAGATGGTTTTTTCAAAAGAACGCCGCCGCTTCTGACGGAGGTCATGATTGATACCAAGAGGCATTTGACCTGCCCCTGAGATTTTCATCCAGTCACGGTTAGAGCCTTGGCGGTTTTGACGTGCTCCCCGATTTTAGGCCAGCGGGAATTGGGAAATTCCGGCCTGTTGGCTCATCCCGGCAGGGCTGCTGGGAGGCCATTCATGACCATGATCGGCGGCTTGTTGCCGATGGCGCTGTGCGGCCTGACATCATTGTAGTCCTTACGCCACTCCTCCATTTCACCCGGGCGTCGTCAAGGCGCATGAACCAATGGGTGTTCAGGCATTCGGCGCGGAGCTTGCCGCTAAAGCTTTCGATGAAGCCGATGTCGGTCGGCTTGCCAGGCCGAGAGAATGGTCGGCCGTGGAAGTCAGGCCAACTCTGCCCAAATTCATCCAGACAATGCCAAGAATGAACGCCAACGAACTGCTTGAGCCCAGAATTCCTGTGACCGCTTAACCGTGGATGAGGTTTGACGAGATGTCGGCGGCGACGGCACAGATGCGCTTCGCCAGGTCGGGGAAATCGTCCGGCGAGACCTGCAGCACCGTGCCCACGGCGCTGATGGCCGCCACCACGTTGCCCTGGCGGTCGAACACCGGGGCCGAGACGCAGCGGACGTTGAGCATGTCTTCCTCGTCGTCGGTAGCCCAGCCGCGGGCGCGCACGCCCTGGAGATGCTGGCGTAGGGCGTCGGCGTCGGGCAGGGATTTCGGTGTCCGAGCGACCCATTCGATCTGGGAGATCAACCGCTCGCGCGCGTCGTCCGGTTGCCAGGCCAGCAGCGTCTTGCCGAGCGAGGAGCGGTAGAGCGACAGCCGCTTGCCGACCCAGGTGTTGATCTTGATATCCTGCTCGGCCTCGACCTTGGCGAGATAGATCGGTGCGTCGCCCTCGAGAACGCCGAGGTGGCAGGTCATGGCGACATCCTGCGACAGCGCCTTGAGATAGGGCAGGGCGACGCGCTCGATGGTCCGCTGGTCGGCGGCGATCGCCCCGAGCTCGCTGAGCTTCAGGCCGAGCAGATAGCCGCCGTCCGAGGTCGGCTGCAGGGCGCCGAGATCTCGCAGCGTCGAGATCAACTGGTGAACGGTACTCTTCGGCAGCCCCAGCGTCTTCTGGATGGCGGTGAAGCCGATGC
>JARKPC010000207.1 GCA_029975435.1 Propionivibrio sp.
ATGATGACCGGGGCGTCGAGTTCGGCGGCGGCATCGACGATGGCCCAGACCTGTTCCATGTTGTTCACGTTGAAGGCCGGCAGACCATAGCCGTACTCGGCCGCATGGTCGAGCAGTTGTCTCAGCGATACGAGGGGCATCTATTTCTCCTTGTAGTTATGAATTGCAGTCGCGGCGGGAACTCAATCCCTGAAACCATCCACCTTGTTCTGCTCAGGTTAGTTGTGAGCCGGGTACAGTTCCGGACAAACGTTCCGGCATTAATGGGAGGCCTTCCGTAGCGTTTGGGGGGGGTCGGAAGGCCTCCCTCTGGGGCGAGCGGTGTTTATCTCTTCTTGGCGACGGTCGCTGCTGCCTTCTCGGCGATAGCGGCGCCCGAAAGTCCGAACTTGTCGAGCGTCTTCTGGTAACTGCCGCTTTCGGCAAAGGTGTCCTCCAGTCCGATCAGCGTCGTGGGTACGGGGGCATTCTGCAGCGCCCAGACGGCGGCTTCGTAGCCGAACCCGTTCCTTTTCTGGTGGTTTTCCGCGACAACGAGGGCTTGAGTCTTTTTCAGAGACTCTCCAAGCGTCGCCTGATCCCAGGGCTTCAGCGAATAGAAATCGATGACTTCGGCATCGATGCCTTTCTTCGCCAGTTCGTCCGCGGCGGCGAGCGACTGGAACACCATGTCGCCGTAGGTGGCAATGGTGACGTCCTTGCCCTTGCGCACGATTTTTGAGCCGCCGAGATGAAACTCCTCATTGGCATCGTACAACTCGAACATCGGGTCGCGCATGAGCCGCGTGAACACCGGTCCCGGAGTGTCGAGAGCAATGTCGAAGGCAGCGGAGGCGGCCGCTGTGTCGGCGGGAACGAGCACCTTCATCTGCGGGATCGTCGTCATGAAGGCAATATCCTCGGTCGACTGGTGGGTGACCCCGTCGATGGCGGCCGTAAGCCCGCCGTGGCTGGAGAGGAATTTCACGTTCAGGTGCGGGTAGCAGATGAACGAGCGAATCGCCTCGACGGCGCGCATGGTGATGAATACCCCGTAGCCGCACACGATGACGCTGCGGCCTTCAGCCGCCATGCCGGCAGCGGCAGAGACGGTGCCGATTTCGGCAATGCCCATGTTGAAATACCGCTCGGGATACTTCTCCTTGAACAGATAGGAGTGTGTCGATTTCGCCAGGTCGGACTCGAAGACCACGAAATCCTTGTTCGTTTCTCCGCGCTCGGTCATTCTCCCCGCAAAAGCGCGCCGGGTGGGGGTTTTGGCTGGTGCGAGGTTCATGATTCGACTCCTTCAAGTTCTTTGCAGGCTTGCAACTCGTCGCAGGCTTTCTTGTATTGCTCGTCGTTGGGCGCCTTGCCGTGCCAATCGAGCTGATGCTCCATGAAATTGACGCCCTTGCCCTTGACCGTGTTGGCGAGGATGCAGATGGGCTTCCCGGCCCGGGCGTTCCTGGCTTTGGTGAGGGTCGTCAGCACATCGGCCATGTCGTGACCGTCCATGGTCATCACCTCGAAGCCGAATGCGCGGAATTTGGCGTCGACCGGTTCGATCGGCATCACTTCGTCGATCGTGCCGTCGAGCTGCAGGTTGTTCATGTCAACGATGGCGACGAGGTTGTCCAGCTTGTATTTCGCCGCGGCGAGCGACGCTTCCCAGATGACGCCTTCGTCGAGTTCGCCGTCGCCGAGAACGGCGAATACCTTGTAGTCCTTCTTCTTCAACAGCTTGCCTTCCATGGCGATGCCGACAGCCTGGGCAAATCCCAGTCCGAGCGATCCCGTCGACGCGTCGAGGCCAGGAAGATAGGTGGCGATCGGGTGGCCTTGCAGGCGGCTGCCGTTCTTGCGCAGCGTTTTCAATTCGCTTTCCGGGAAGTAGCCGCGCAACGCGAGCGCCGAGTACCAGATCGGGCAGGCGTGGCCTTTGGACAGGACGAAGCGGTCCCGATCTTCCCAGTGCGGGTTGGCCGGATCGATGTTCATGAGATCGAAGTAGAGCGCGGTCACGAAGTCAGCGGCCGACAGCGCGCCGCCGATGTGGCCGGACTGCGCCGTATAGACCATGTCCACGACGTTCTGTCGCATGGTATTGGCAATTCTGTTAAGCCGTGCGACGCGGGCGTCGAACGTGAGATTCGACGCATTCCTCGAGTACCTTCCTCTTGCCGGGGAGCTGTAGTTCCCCGCTGTATTGGTGTCCACAAAATCCTCCTTGGGCCGGCGCTTTCCGGGTTCGTGCCGGCTGGGTGATGCATCAAGTCATACAGAAAGTGCACTCTCTCCGTCTTCGCCAAGCACGCCGAAAAACTGTTGAATGTCCTTGGTGAGTGGGGAAAAGTCTACGCGCTTGACTTTTATGGCTCAAACGAATAATTGTGGCGAATAGATGAGTTGAATTCATGTGAGGATTGCGATGTCAAACCGGGTATCTTTCAAGGCGGTACAGGCGTTCGAGGCAGCGGCGCGCCTTTCTTCTTTCGCGCTGGCGGCCGAGGAGTTGTTCGTAACGCCGTCGGCGGTGAGTCACCAAATCAAATTTCTTGAAGATCAGTTCGGTGTGCAACTCTTTCACCGGATCCATCGTGCCGTCGTGTTGACCGATGCTGGCCGAAGCTATGCCGAGGAAATATCTGCCGCTTTTGCGCGCATTGAAGCCGCGACGCGCGACCTTGGTCGTGTGACGAAGAGCGATATTCTGACGGTGCACTCGACCCCCAGTTTTGCCACGCAATGGTTGATGCCGAGGATTGCACGATTCAGTGCCAGGAACCCGGACATCGATGTCCGGCTGAACGCCTCGAAAGAGGCGGTCGATCTGGTTGCCGGCCCCGTCGACGTCGATATCCGCTATGGGCCCAAGAACATCCAGCCGGCCGGGATCAAGACCGTCGTTTTCCCGACCGAGACAATCGTCCCGCTATGTTCCCCGGCTCTCGCGAACGGAGATCATCCGATTCACTTTCCGGAGGATTTGCGCCATCACGCCTTGATTCACAGCGAAGTCTGTCTCGTCGGATGGCGGGACTGGATGCGCAAGCATCGCGATGTCCAGCTTGACCTCCAGCGCGGCCTGCGGTTCGACCGCTCGTTCATGTCGATCAGCGCAGCCGTAGACGGCCTTGGCGTGTGTCTAGAGAGTTTGCTTCTGGTTCAGCGTGAACTCGATACCGGCCGTCTCGTGGCACCGTTGGGCCTTGACGGCCTCAAGGTCCAGGGTTACACGTTCAATGTCCTGAAATCCAGTGCGGATCTTCCGAAAATTCGCAATTTCCATGACTGGCTGTTCTCGGAAATGATGGGTACAGATTCCCGGGGCTAGGTGATCCGTATAGCGCTTTCCGGGACGAGCGGCGTGGCTGCCCGGTGGCGCAGTCTCTCGTCCGGATCGCGTCCGCTCCGAAGGCTGCCATCCTGCCCTGCTTTGCGTCATCTTGTCGCATGAGCTCAATTCACGGATTCATCTTAATTATTCGTTTGAGCGATGCAGATCGGATATGTAATCTTTCTCCGAATTTTCGATACCCCCCGAGCACACTGACAAGGATAGGCGCATGACTCAGGATGAGCTTAAGCAGGCTGTCGCCAATGCGGCCCTGGACTACGTGGTAGCAGATCGTATCGTTGGGGTTGGCACAGGATCAACCGCTCGTCTTTTCATCGAAGCGCTGTCCGGGATCAAGGACTCGATCAAAGGCGCCGTGGCGAGTTCGGAAGATACGAAACACCGACTTGAGAAACATGGCATCAGAGTTTATGACCTCAACGAGGTGACCGACCTTCCCGTCTACATCGATGGGGCAGACGAGATCAATTCCATGATGCACATGATCAAGGGTGGAGGCGGAGCGCTGACTCGAGAAAAAATCGTGTCCGCGGTTGCCGAAAAATTCGTTTGTATCGTCGACGGTTCGAAATTCGTCGAGGTGCTCGGCAGATTCCCGCTCCCGGTAGAAGTCATTCCGATGGCGCAATCCCAGGTTACGCGCGAACTCATCTGCCTCGGCGGCCGGCCGGTACTCCGCCAGGGTTTCATCACCGACAACGGCAACGTGATTCTCGATGTGCATGATCTGCAGATTCATGACCCGGTTGAACTTGAATCGCAGCTCAACCACCTCGCCGGCGTCGTCACTAATGGCCTGTTTGCGCGTCGGCCTGCCGATGTCTGTCTGATGGGTACCGATAAGGGCGTAGTTACGCTGACCGCCGTTTGAATCGCCGATTGAGTCGAATACACCCCGCGAGGTGCGCCCAAAGCGCCGAGGTTCAGCGGCGCATGAATGGCCACCGCACCAGTTCCCAGTCTGCCGCACCTCTCCTGAAGGCGGAAGGCAGATATAACCCAGTACACCCAAGGACCCAAGCATGAGCACGCTGACAGAACAGCTATTGAAGATGGAGAAGCACAACTCGTTGTTTGAAACGGC
>JARKPC010000209.1 GCA_029975435.1 Propionivibrio sp.
CGCCTGCCGTTCGGATGACGTCGTCGCGCGCATCGGCGGGGACGAATTTTGCGTCCTGCTCAAGCACGCCGACGCCCAGGCCGCCGAGCACGTCATCGACCGCATCATCTCCCTCGAAAACCTTTTCAACATCCGCCAGCCTGGCCCCGACCTTTCTCTGTCGATCGGCTTCGCCGTGGCGACCAACCCGGCCGAGATGGACACGCTCTTCCAGCGCGCCGACAGCGTGATGTACGCTGCCCGCTTCCGCAAGCGCAGCGGCGGAAGCTGGTCGGGCCTCTAAATCCACGCATGCGTTGAGCCTTGCCCGGCGCGGCAGTATCCGGCGTTGTCTTCGACCATCCCGCGCAAATAAGGCGGCCTGAACGGGAATCAAAATTGGCCACGACCAGGATCGCGGCCAATTTTGATTCAACACGTTTCGCCAGGACTATCCCGCGCTCAGCTCCGAAGTGCAATTCGGGCAGCGAGTTGCCTTGATCGCGATCGTCGAGTAGCAATACGGACATTCCTTGGTGGTCGGCGCGGCCGGGGCGGGTTTCGGAGCGGTCATCCGGTTGATCCCGCGCACCACCAGGAAAATGACGAAGGCGATGATGAGGAAATCGATGATCGCCTGGATGAAACTCCCGTAAGCGAGCACCGGAGCCCCTTCGGCTCTGGCCGTTTCCAGCACGGTGTAGCCCTTGCCAGACAGATCGATGAACAGGTTGGTGAACTGGACTTTACCGAGCAAAAGTCCGATGGGCGGCATGATGATATCGTTGACCAGAGAGCTGACGATCTTGCCGAATGCACCCCCAATGATCACGCCAATGGCCAGGTCGATCACATTTCCGCGCATGGCAAACGCCTTAAATTCTTTCCACATACACTCCCTCCTCCAGGATTGGTCTATTCAGATTGTAGCGACTTTAGCGACCGATTACAAGCCGACCTCAACGATCGATCTGCCGATCTCATCCCATACCTGCGCTTCGATGTAGCGCTCCGGCGCCAGCCTGCCCTCCGGATTCCAGTCCTGCGGCAGGCCAAATTCAGCCACCAGCGCCGGCAGCTCGGCCAGCGTGTACACCTGCCCGCGGGTGGCCTTGCCGTCCGGGTAGCGCATCGCAGGGAACGAATCGCCGTAGGTGAAGCTGACCACCGCGGCATCCACTCGGGCCAATGGCAGGCGCACTTCGGCCGCCTCGCGGTACCAGCTCCGGCACCAATCACACGATCCGAGGACGAAATAGCGCGGCCTGGGCAGGCGCGGATGACCTCCCTTGGCCTGAAACAAACCCCGGATGCGCTCTTCCAGCTCGAAACGCACGCGCATGTAGTCCGGCGCGCGCCGGCTGGCAAACACATCCCCACGCTCGCGAATGCGCTCCAGCTCGGTCTCTGCCTGCCCGGCGGGCAGCTCCGACAGGCTGCGGAAGGGCCCGGTGGAGCGCTCGTAGTAATGCGTCAGAAAATCGGGAATCTGCGCCGGCGTCTTGGTGTGCATCACCTAATCATTTTATAATGAGAATCGCGCAACCTGAGCGACTCGAGGATTGCGCCAGTCGGGTTCCTCTCCAGCCCGGCAGTTTCCATTGGATCATCCGGAGGCACCGCCATGGTCGAAGCCAATCTCTACCAACGCATCTATGCCGTGGTCCGCCAGGTCCCCTATGGGCGGGTCGCCACCTACGGGCAGATTGCGCGCATCGTCGGCGGCATCTCGGCTCAGATGGTGGGCTTTGCGCTCGCTTCGCTGCGCGAGCGGCCCGCCGAGGAGCAAGTGCCCTGGCAACGGGTGATCAACGCCAAAGGCAAGATCAGCCCGCACGGTTACGGCTTCGGCAGCGCCGTCCAACGCCAGCTCCTGGAGGAGGAAGGCATCCGTTTTGACGCAAACGACTGCGTGGATTTCAGCATCTACGGTTGGTGAGACGAAAGCCCTCTTGACTCTCCCCCAAG
>JARKPC010000211.1 GCA_029975435.1 Propionivibrio sp.
ATGATGACCGGGGCGTCGAGTTCGGCGGCGGCATCGACGATGGCCCAGACCTGTTCCATGTTGTTCACGTTGAAGGCCGGCAGACCATAGCCGTACTCGGCCGCATGGTCGAGCAGTTGTCTCAGCGATACGAGGGGCATCGAATTCTCCTTCGGGTTACAAAAAACGGTTTTGGCGGAGGGGGAGTCCGCCTTTCGCTTGATACGGACACGTCCTCGGAAGCATATTAGCCAACAGTTCGCGACCGCTCAATGCATCATCGTTTGGTGGCCGCCAGATCTCCCACCCGGACGATGGTCATCGTATTGGTTCCTCCGCTCTGGCCCATCTTGTCGCCGTACGACAGGACGATGAGGTCGCCCTTGGCGACGACGCCAGCCTGCAACAGTCGTTCCTCTGCGTTGCGGCGAAGAATGTCCCGGTCATTGTTCATGTCGGTCATGAGCAGGGGGAACACTTCGCGGAACAGGGTCATGCGCGATTGTGCGGCGGGTTCCTCGGTCAGGCCGAAGATGGGGATACCGCAATTGAGGCGGCTCATCCACAAGGCGGTCGAACCCGTGGTCGTCAAGGCGGCAACTGCCTTGACGTTGAGGTGATAAGCCGCGAACAGCGAGGCCATGGCAATCGACTGGTCGATGCGGGTGAATGTGCGGTCGAGGAACCCGCGATCGAGCGTGATCGGCTGGGATTTTTCCGCTTCCTCGCAAATGCGCGCCATGGCTTCGACCGTCTCGACGGGAAATTCGCCTGCTGCCGTTTCGCCGGATAGCATGACCGCGTCGGTGCCGTCCAGCACGGCGTTGGCCACGTCCGAAACCTCGGCGCGCGTGGGCGTCGGAGAGTGGGTCATCGACTCCATCATCTGAGTGGCGGTGATCGCCAGCTTGTTCTTTTCACGGGCCAGGCGAATCATCCGCTTCTGCAAGGCGGGAACGGCGGCGTCGCCGACTTCCACGGCGAGATCGCCGCGCGCCACCATCAGGCCGTCGGATGCGTCGAGGATTTCTTCGAGAGCGGCAACGGCTTCGACACGCTCGATCTTGGCGATGGTCAGGGAGCGCCCGCCGGCGGCGAGCATCAACTGGCGCGCCATGTACATGTCGGAGGCGCTCTTGGGAAAGGAAATAGCCAGGAAGTCGGCACCGATCTGCGCCGCGGTCTTGATATCGTCCATGTCCTTGGCGGTCAGCGCCGGAGCCGAAAGCCCGCCGCCCTGGCGGTTGATGCCCTTGTTGTTGGACAGGATTCCGCCATGGCGCACGACCGTGAATATTTCGTGGCCGACGACTTGTTCAACCTCCAGGACAATGCGCCCGTCATCGAGCAGCAGAATGTTCCCGGCGCTGACATCGCCGGGGAGGTCCTTGTAGTCGAGGCCGACGCGTTCCTGGTTACCAAGTTCGCACTTGGCGTCGAGAATCAGAAGGTCGCCCGTTTCCAGGTGAATTTTGCCTTCCTCGAATTTTCCGATACGGATCTTCGGGCCCTGCAGGTCGGCGAGAATGCCGACCGGACGGCCGACACGGGCGGCGATTCGCCGGACTTCCGCGGCCAGCTGAATATGGTCTTCCGCCTTTCCGTGCGAGAAATTGAGCCGTACGACATCGACTCCGGTGCGGATCAATGTCTCGAGGATCTGCGGGTCTTTGGAGGCTGGGCCGAGAGTGGCAACAATTTTTGTATGGCGGGCCATGTGAGATCCTTTTTGTCGTTTAACTGGTTTGCTCGGCAATCGTGCAGCATGAGTATCGAGCAATTATGTGTAGTAATGATGAAGGTTTCCGATTCTTGCGCTGAATATCTGCTTTCAAGCAAGGTTGAGTTTCGCGTCCGGTGTCCGTCAGTTCGGAGCATCACTTCCGACAGACTGTCAGATGTTTGCCGATCGCCACCACTGGTCATGGCGTTGCTTGAGTTCGCGATGGGATGGCATCGGATAGAAAGTCATGTCGTAGCCGTTGCCGACATGGAATCCTCCTTTTACCATGCTGTACGGAAACTCGAGCGAATGCACGCGGTGTACCATTTTGCTCTCCTTTCCCCCAGGTTTGTCCCCTGACGGTTGTTCCAGGGTCATCAGCGTTTCGCGCAGATGATCGACGAACGGATAAGGCAGAGTATCGGCCCTTCCTTTCGCCGGGTCGGTCGCCAGTTCGCCGAGCTCGAGCTCGACGAAGAAAAGCCCCGGAAAACGGATGAATTTCGATGGCTTGACAGTCACGCTCTCGTAGTAAGTCTTAGGTCCGAGATTGCTTACTACCAGGCTGTTGACGGGAACGAGGTCCTGGTACAAGTGCAGGCAGGGGGCTCCCTCCACGGGCAGCTCTCCGCGCTCCAATCCCAGTGTGTGCCCGTAGGACGTGGTCAGATAAAGCTTTCCCAGTGCCTCGATGGGCAGATGCTCCAGCACGCGATAGACGGAAAGGTACACCGAATGCTTGGGGGTTCCGCTCGGTGTGGGACGGCATCTCTCGATGGCCGTGGCTATTTCGAAATGCTCGTTCCGGAAATCGCGGGATATTTCGAAGAACAGGCATTGGCCTTTGGACTTGTATCCGCTGCCTGTAGCGTAATACTGTCCGAATTTCTCCGGGGGCAGATTGGAGGCGATCAACGCCTCGGGAATCAGCGAAAAATAGAGATGGACATCCACCCGTGTGAATCCTTCCAGAAGTCGCGGCACCTCTCTCGCTGCAAGCGATAGTGGTGCCGCGTCACGAAGCGACGCAACCCGGTACGGGCTGCATCGAACAATGGGTCAATCCTGGAATCGCGATTCGAGGATATCGACCGCAGGCAGGCGCTTGCCTTCGAGGAATTCCAGGAAGGCGCCGCCGGCGGTCGAGATGTAGCCGACCTTGTCCTCGATCTTGAAGACATTGATCGCCGAGACGGTGTCGCCGCCACCCGCGAGGGTGAAGGCCTTCGATTCGGCGACGGCCTTGGCCAGTTCCTTGGTGCCGTTGGCGAACGCATCCATCTCGAACACGCCGACCGGCCCGTTCCACACGACCGTGCCGGCCTTGGCGATGATCTCGGCCAGCGCCTTGGCGGACTGCGGACCGATGTCGAGGATCATGTCGTCGTCGGCGACGTCGTCGGCGCTCTTGATCGTCGCCGGCGCAGTGGCGGAAAACTCCTTGGCGCAGACGACGTCGGTCGGCAGCGGCACGGCGACCTTGGCCATCACGGCCTTGGCTTGGTCGACGAGATCCTTCTCGGCCAGCGACTTGCCGATCTTCTTGCCCGAGGCGAGCAGGAAGGTGTTGGCGATGCCGCCGCCGACCACCAGTTGGTCGACCTTGGCGGAGAGGCTTTCGAGGACCGTCAGCTTGGTGGACACCTTGGAACCGCCGACGATGGCGACCATCGGGCGCGCCGGTTGGGCCAGCGCCTTGGTCAGGGCTTCGAGTTCGGAGGCGACGCAGGGGCCGGCACAGGCGATCTTGGCGTACTTGCCCATGCCGTAGGTGGTGGCTTCGGCGCGGTGTGCGGTGCCGAACGCATCCATCACCCATACGTCGCACAGGGCGGCCATCTTCTGCGACAGTTCGTCGCTGCACTTCTTCTCGCCCTTGTTGCAGCGGCTGTTTTCCAGCATGACGACTTCGCCGGGTTTGACGTCGAAACCGCCGTCGACCCAGTTCTGCACCAGGCGGACTTCCTTGCCGAGCAGTTCGGACATGCGCTTGGCGACCGGGGCGAGCGAGTCTTCGGGTTTGAATTCGCCTTCGGTCGGGCGGCCGAGGTGCGAGGTGACCATTACTGCTGCGCCCTTGGACAGGGCGTACTGGATGCCCGGCAGCGCGGCGCGGATGCGCGTGTCATCGGTGATGGCGAGGTTGTCGTCCTGCGGGACATTGAGGTCGGCGCGGATGAACACCCGCTTGCCGGACACGTCGAGATCGGTAAGACGCTTGAAAGTCATGGCAATGCTCTCTTTCGGGAATTGAAGACAAAAAAAGGGCACCTTGCAGTGCCCTTTTGCCCGGGTGTTACTTGGAGGCCATCACGCGGACCATCTCGAGAACCTTGTTCGAGTAGCCCCATTCGTTGTCGTACCACGACACCAGCTTGACGAAGGTCGGGTCGAGCGCGATGCCGGCTTCGGCGTCGAACACGGAGGTGCAGGCTTCACCGCGGAAGTCTGTCGAGACGACCTTCTCTTCGGTGTAGCCGAGAACGCCCTTCATCGGGCCTTCGGAGGCGGCCTTCAGCGCGGCGCAGATTTCCTCGTAGGTGGCGGCCTTGTTCAGTTCGACGGTCAGGTCAACGACCGAGACGTCGGAGGTCGGCACGCGGAAGGCCATGCCGGTCAGCTTCTTGTTCAGTTCGGGGATGACCTTGCCGACGGCCTTGGCGGCACCGGTCGACGACGGGATGATGTTTTCCAGGATGCCGCGGCCGCCGCGCCAGTCCTTGTTCGACGGAGCGTCGACGGTCTTCTGGGTGTTGGTGGCGGCGTGCACCGTGGTCATCAGGCCGCGCTTGATGCCGAAGGTGTCGTTGATGACCTTGGCCAGCGGGGCTAGGCAGTTCGTCGTGCAGGAAGCGTTGGAGATGATCGTTTCGCCGGCGTAGGCGGTGTGGTTCACGCCATAGACGAACATCGGGGTGTCGTCCTTCGACGGGGCGCTCTGGATGACTTTCTTGGCACCGGCGGCGATGTGCTTCTCGCAGGTTTCCTTGGTCAGGAACAGGCCGGTCGATTCGACGACGATGTCGGCGCCGACTTCGTTCCACTTGAGTTCGGCCGGATCCTTGATGGCGGTCAGGCGAATCTTCTTGCCGTTGACGACCAGGGTATTGCCTTCAACGGAAACCTGGCCCTTGAAACGGCCATGCACGGAATCGAACTTCAGCATGTAGGCAACATAATCGGGTTCGAGCAGATCGTTGATGCCGACGATCTCGATGTCGCTGAAATTTTGCACGGCCGCACGGAAAACCATACGCCCGATACGACCAAAACCATTGATACCTACTTTGATAGTCATGATTCACCTTCCTCGTTAAAAAAACCGGACAACACAATGACAATCGTGCGTGTGGCGCAAGCCGGGTCATTCCTTGGAGCCGGATGCCGATAGGCAATCAAATCGCAGCTTTCGGGTTGTTTATGGCTGCAGTGCAAACCACAGAGGCACGACTTCCCCTCGAATCAGGGGGTTCTGAATCACCAATTTGGGACCAATATTATGCGGTAAGTCAGCACAATTTTCCAGTCCGCGCCGGCTTCTTTTTGGCGCATGTGGCGAGGGCGCCGCGTTTCCGTCCGTTATGACGTTTCCCGGAGCGCTGCGCAGGGGGGCAAGGCTATGCAATCCAAGCGATTCTGACGCAAATAAAATTATGATTCAAGAGTCGCGGAACGACGAACATTAGGCATAGAATAGGTCCAGATTCGTTATTCTCAGCGGCTCACAGCCACTGGCCGAGAACCATCAAGAAAAACATCGGAGGTTGCCAAAATGACAATTACGGCCTCGCGGACATGGGCGGATCTTTGTGCTCATCGCCAGGAAATGGAAAAGACCCATCTTCGCGATTTTTTTGCCGGCGACCCGGAACGTGCCGGATCACTCAGCCTTTCGTTTGACGATATCCTCTACGACTTCTCGAAGCAGCGTCTGACCCGGGAAACGCTCGGCCTGCTGGTCAAGCTGGCCGGTGAGGCGTTTTTGCCCGAATGGATCGAGCGCATGTTTGCCGGCGACCGCATCAACGTTAGCGAAGGGCGTTCCGTTCTGCATGTGGCCTTGCGGCGGTTTGCTGCGCCATTCCCGAGCGGACAGTTCGATGTGATGGCCGATGTGCTGGCAACGCGCAAGCGGATGGCAGAATTTGCCGAGTTGCTGCGCGCAGGGAAATGTCATGGGCACCACGGAATGGCGATACGCGATGTCGTGAATATCGGCATAGGCGGTTCCGATCTCGGGCCGAAGATGATGAACCAGGCGTTGCGTGCACTCGCCCATCCGACCCTTAGGGTGCATTACGTGTCGAACCTGGATGGAGCCCGGCTGGCACCGTTGCTGCAGACGCTCGATCCGCGCACAACGCTGTTCGTCGTCGTGAGCAAGACATTCACTACTCAGGAAACGATGCTCAATGCCGAGACGGCGCGCAACTGGTTGAAGAGCAACCTGGGCGACGATGTCAATCTCGCCAATCATTTTGCCGCAGTCTCCAGCAGACCCGAGCGGGCCGCAGCGTTTGGCATTTCGGGGGATCGGGTTTTTCCTATATGGGATTGGGTTGGAGGACGCTATTCGTTGTGGTCGGCTGTTGGCCTTGCGTTGATGATCGCCATCGGACCGCATGCCTTTGAAGAGATGCTGCGCGGTGCCGAACGCATGGACGAGCATTTCAGAACAGCCCCATTCGCGCAGAACCTGCCGGTGATCATGGGGCTGATCGGCATCTGGAACACGAATTTCCTCGGGGCGACAACCAACGCGGTGCTGCCCTACAACGAATCGCTCAAGTATCTTCCCTCCTTCCTGCAGCAACTCGAGATGGAGAGCAACGGCAAGTCTGTCAGTATCGCCGGTGACCCGGTGGATTGCGCGACCTGCCCGATCGTTTGGGGGGAACTCGGCAACAACGGGCAACATGCGTTCTTCCAGTTGCTGCACCAGGGCGGGCGTATTGTGCCCTGTGATTTCATCGCTTCGGTGCGCTCCGATTATCCTCTGCCTGGACATCAGGAAGCGCTTCTCTCCAACTGCTTCGCCCAGAGTTCGGCCCTGGCTTTCGGCAAGACCGAAAACGAGGTGCGCGAGAGCATGGAGAAGGAGTCCGTGGCTCCCGAAGATGTCGCCGATCTATTGCCGCACCGCGTCTTCGCTGGCAACCAGCCATCCTCGACGCTGCTCTTGAAAACCCTTGCTCCTGGAACTCTCGGTTCCCTGGTGGCGCTATACGAGCACAAAGTGTTTGTTCAAGGCGCCGTGTGGGGCATCAATTCTTTCGATCAATGGGGCGTGGAACTCGGCAAGGCGGTGGCCAGCAGGATTCTTCCGGCCTTCGACGATCCTGCGCTCGCTTCTGCGTTCGATGGTTCGACACAAGCTTTGTTGGCTTATTGTCGGAAATAGCGTCAATGGTCTCCGGCCGGTTGTCGGAGATTCAGAAATAATCAGGGGAATCAGATGAAGATCGTAACAGTTCCGACAACACCTTTTTCAGGACAGAAACCGGGAACTTCCGGGTTGCGCAAGAAGGTGAAAGTGTTCGCACAACCGGGCTATCTCGAGAATTTCGTTCAGTCCATCTTCGATACGCTGTCCGGGCAGGAGGGAAAGACGCTCGTGCTCGGGGGCGACGGGCGCTATTTCAACGACGTGGCGATCCAGACGATCCTGCGCATGGCGGCTGCGGCAGGTTTTGGGCGGGTCATGGTCGGACAGAACGGCATTCTTTCCACCCCGGCGGCGAGTGCAGTGATCCGCAAGCACGCCGCCTTCGGCGGCATCATACTTTCTGCCAGCCACAATTCGGGCGGTCCGGATGGCGATTTCGGCATCAAGTACAACATGGGCAATGGCGGGCCGGCCAATGAAACCTTCACCGAAGCGGTTTTCAAGCGCAGCCAGGAAGTTGATGCCTACAAGTATGTCGAAGCGCAGGACATAGACCTTGGCGTGCTCGGCGAATCGCAGATTGGAAGCATGAAGGTTGAAGTCATCGATTCCGTCGCCGATTATGCGGAGTTGCTCGAAACGCTGTTCGACTTCGAGAAGATATCCAACCTGCTGATGCGCCCGGAATTTCGCATGCGTTTCGACGCCATGCACGCGGTTACCGGTCCGTATGCCCGCGCCATTCTTGAAGACCGGCTTGGCGCCCCCGCCGGTACGGTGGTCAATGGAATACCCCTGCCTGACTTCGGGGGCGGACACCCCGATCCGAATCCGGTCTATGCCGCTGACCTTGTGGCCGCGCTGGCCGATCCTCGTTCCGGTCTTTCGTTCGGAGCTGCATCGGATGGCGACGGTGATCGCAACATGATCGTCGGTCGTGATTTTATTGTCAGTCCGAGCGACAGCCTGGCGGTGCTCGCCGCCAACTTCATGCACGTTCCCGCCTATGCCGGGGGGTTGGCCGGGGTGGCGCGATCCATGCCCACCAGTTGCGCGGTCGACCGGGTGGCCGAGTCTCTGGGCATTCCCTGTTTCGAGACGCCAACGGGCTGGAAATTCTTCGGCACCCTGCTCGATGCGGGCAAGGTGACACTGTGCGGCGAGGAAAGCGCGGGAACAGGCTCCAACCATGTGCGTGAAAAGGATGGTCTGTGGGCCGTGCTGTACTGGCTGAACATCCTGGCGGCGCGGAATGAGCCGGTGGCGCAGATTGTGCGTGACCATTGGCGCAAATTCGGGCGCAACGTCTATTCCCGGCATGACTACGAAGGCATCGAGACGGCGAAAGCGGAAAAGCTCTTTGCCGATTTGCGCGGGAAATTACCGGGATTGCCGGGAACGGATGTGTGCGGGTTGCGGATCGAGGCGGCTGATGATTTTGCCTATACCGATCCGGTCGACGGTTCGCGCACCGACAAGCAAGGAGTCCGGGTTCTGCTGCAGGGCGGCTCCCGGGTCGTGTTCCGGTTGTCGGGGACGGGGACGGAGGGCGCGACGCTGCGAGTCTATCTGGAACGCTATGTCGGCGACGCCTCGCAGCACGAAGTGCCGACCCAGGCGGCGTTGGCTCCGTTGATCGAGCTGGCCGAGAGGCTGGCCTGTATTGCCGCAACCACGGGACGTGCCGCACCGGATGTGATCAGCTGATTGCGGTTGCCGTGTCAGTTGAGAGTGAGAATTCGATCAGCGATTAAAAGGAGAGTGGCAAAATGATAGAAAGAAGAACTTTTCAGTTGCCTGGCAGAACGGTTGCGCTGGTTCTGGCGGGAGGCCGGGGAAGCCGGCTGTACGAGCTGACCGATCGCCGGGCGAAACCCGCCGTCTATTTCGGGGGCAAGTACCGCATCGTCGATTTTGCCATGTCCAACTGCGTCAATTCCGGCATCCGGCGGATCGGTGTGGTGACCCAGTACAAGTCGCACAGCCTGTTGCGCCACATTCAGCGTGGATGGGGTTTCCTGCGTGGCGAGAACAACGAGTTCGTCGATCTGCTGCCCGCGCAGCAGCGCGTGGACGAGGAGTCCTGGTATCGCGGTACGGCCGATGCGGTGTATCAGAACATCGATATTCTCGAGACCTACCAGCCTTCGCCCCAGTACGTCCTGATTCTCGCTGGCGACCACGTATACAAAATGAACTACGCGGCCATGCTCGTCGATCACGTTGAAAGCGGGGCAGAGTGCTCGATTGCGTGCATCGAAGTGCCGCGCAAGGATGCCAAGGGGTTCGGCGTCATGGCCGTCGATGGCAGCAACCGGATTACGGATTTCGTGGAAAAGCCTGCTGATCCGCCGCCCATGCCAGGAAAGCCCGACAGTTCGCTGTGCAGCATGGGGATTTACATTTTCAACGCGAAATATCTCTACAACGAATTGATGCGCGATATTGCCGATCCGACGTCCAGCCATGATTTTGGCAAGGACATCATTCCGCAGGCGGTGAGAAATGGCTGCGCCTACGCGCATTCCTTTGATCGCAGTTGCGTACATGCGCCGGATGAAACGCCGGACAAGGAACATTACTGGCGCGATGCCGGAACTGTCGATGCCTATTGGGAAGCCAACATCGACCTGACGGCGACCGTTCCCGCATTGAATCTCTACGACCGCGGCTGGCCGGTGTGGACTTACCAGCAACAGCTACCGCCGGCGAAATTCGTGCACAACCAGATCGATCGCCATGGCGTCGCCATCGAGTCTAACGTTTCCGGAGGATGCATCATTTCCGGCGAACTGAACCGGTCGCTACTGTTCTCGTCCTGCCGTGTGCATTCCTATGCCAAGGTCAACTGGTCGGTGCTGCTGCCCGATGTCGATATCGGTCGCGGGGCACGCCTGAACAGGTGCATCGTCGATCATGGAGTGAGCATTCCTGCGGGAATGGTTATTGGGGAGGATCCTTCGGAAGATGCGCGTCGATTCCGGCGAACCGATAACGGCATCACCCTGGTAACGCGCCAGATGCTCGATCGGTTGCGCTGATTCCTACTTAACCCAGTACTCATAAATGCGAATACTTCACGTAGCTTCGGAAATCTTTCCTCTGGTCAAGACCGGCGGGCTGGCCGATGTGGTCGGTTCGCTACCGCCGGCGCTCGCCAAGCGCGGGCTGGACGTGCGTGTCCTGTTGCCCGGTCTGCCGGGCGTTCTCAACGGGATCATCGGGCTGAAACCCGTCATGCAGATCGGCCCGGTGTTCGGGGCCGCCGTCGTGACTCTCAGTCTGGGCAAGTTGCCGGATAGCGGGCTGCACGCCTATGTCATCGAGGCGCCTTTCCTGTATCAGAGAGAGGGCAATCCGTATGTTGGTCCCGACGGGCACGACTGGAGCGACAATCATCGCCGGTTTGGATTGCTGGGATGGGTTGCCGCCCACCTGGCTTCAGGCGAGCTCGATCCGGTTTGGGTGCCCGGCGTGGTGCATGCACACGACTGGCACGCCGGCTTGGCACCAGCGTACATTACCCAAAATCCCGGCCTGAGGACGCCGACAGTCTTCACCATCCACAATCTCGCGTTCCGCGGCATATTTCCGATGGAATGCCATCATGAACTCGGCGTGCCGATGCGCAAGTTGACACCGCATGGTCTGGAATTCCACGGCAAGATTTCCTTCATGAAGGCCGGGCTGGTGTATTCAAGCCGGATTACGACGGTGAGTCCCAACTACGCCCGGGAAATTTGCACGCCCGAGTTCGGTTGCGGTCTCGACGGAGTGATGCGGGACCGTGGCAGCGACTTGTCCGGCATTCTGAACGGCGTCGACTACGCGGTCTGGAATCCGGCCAGTGCCAGGATTGCCAGTCCGTATTCCGTGGATGATGTGGCAGGGAAAAAGATATGCAAGCGAGCCCTCCAACTCGAGTTCGGTTTGTCGACCGAGGCCCGAGGCCCGCTGTTTGCCGTTGTCAGTCGGTTGACTTCGCAGAAGGGCATGGACCTGTTGCTGGCATCCTTGCCTGAGCTGCTACGCGAGGGAGCTCAACTGATCGTGCTCGGTACGGGCGACGGCGATCTCGAAGCCGGTTTCCGTTATGCGGCCTCGGTCAATCCGGAAAACGTGGCCGTTCATATCGGATACGACGAGTCGATGTCGCATCGCTTCATGGCGGGTGCCGATATCCTGCTGGTGCCGTCCCGCTTTGAACCGTGCGGCCTGACTCAACTCTATGCCCTGCGTTATGGAACGCTGCCGCTCGTTCGCCGGGTCGGTGGTTTGGCCGATACGGTCGTCGATGTGAATGACGACAGTCTGGCTGCCGACAAGGCGACCGGTTTCATTTTCGATGACGCCGCGCGCCACGCGCTTGGCGCGCGCATCAGGGATGCCTGCGCGTTTTACGGCAATCAGGATGCGTGGCTGAAGGTTCAGAAAAGAGCCATGCTGCAGGACTTCTCGTGGGACGACTCAGCGATGCACTACGAGGAGCTTTACAGGGCCCTGTAAGATTGCGCCAGAACGAGAGCGGAGCGAAGATCAGAGCCCGGAATTCCGGGCTCTTGCTTTATGTGAGGTGCCTATGTCGTTCGCTTGACGCAAGCCACGGTGCGGCGCAACAGCGTTACACGCTTTCCCTGAGCAGGATTGCGATATCCCGTTCGGCTTCAATCCAGTCACGCAGGGGGTCGCTCTTGAACTGGCAACTCTCGGCGCGGTAGTAGGCAGCCTCCGCAATCATGCGATAGCGCTGCTCGTCGCTAACGATCCGGGCGCCTGCAGGGGCTTTCTTCTCGGCGGCCTTGCGGGGCGCCGCCGCCTTGGCGGGTGCGGGCTTCTTGACTGCAGCGGGTTTCTTTTCGGCAGCCGGCTTGCTTGCGGCAACGGACGCCGCCTTCTTGGGGGCTGCCTTGGCGACAACTTTCTTGGTTTCGGTCTTTGCGCCAGCGGCATCTGCTTTGGCCGCTTTCGGTGCTGCCTTCTTGGGAGTTTTGGGACTTGCTTCTGCCATGATTGTTCCTTTCAAGAAGTGGATAAAAATATCCCAAATGGAGACCTACTGTCGAATCCTACTACATATCATTGCCGTTCGCCCGATTCATTCTTGCCGGGACCTAGTGCCTAATGTGCCAGCGGAATGTTCTCGTCGGCCTTGCGTCGCGGGATCCGGCCATGCAGGCGCCCCAGCTCCGCCATGCGTTCTGCATGCCATGGGGCGGTTTGGTCCCAGCAGAATCGCCATTCCCAAGAGCCTTCAGTGAGTCCCGGCCGATTCATGCGCGCCGACGAATCCAGTCCCAATACATCCTGCATGGGAATGATCGATACGGCCGCTACCGATGCTGATGCCGCGCGAATCATGTCCCAGTGAATCGTGTTGCCATCGATCCCCAGATAGCGCCGGACGTAATCCCTTTCCTGCTCAGACAACGATGCCCACCAGCCACAGGTGGTGTCGTTATCGTGCGTCCCGGTGTAAACAACGGTGTTTGCCTCGTAATTGTGTGGCAGGTAGGGGTTGCCGCTGTGGCCGTCGAAGGCGAATTGCAGGATGCGCATGCCGGGGAATCCGGCGGCCTTGCGCAAGGCGGTGACCTTGGGGGTGATGATTCCAAGATCCTCGGCAAGTATCTTGAAAGAGCCCGGTTCCTTGCCGCTCTTCAGCCCGAGCGCCTTGCGCAATTCGGTGAAAAATTCCTGTCCCGGGCCGGGTATCCATTGCCCGTCGATAGCCGTCGGGGCATGTGCGGGTATCTCCCAATAGGATTCAAAGCCGCGGAAGTGGTCGATACGCACGATGTCGCACAGCTTCAACGTTCGGCGCATGCGTTCGATCCACCACTGATACGAATCTCTTGAGTGCTCTTCCCATTTGTAGAGCGGGTTGCCCCAGCGTTGTCCGGTGGCGCTGAAATAGTCGGGCGGAACCCCGGCCACGACGCGGGGGCGCCCGTTGCCGTCCAGGTCGAACAGTCGCTGATGAGCCCACACGTCGGCGCTATGGGCCGAAACGAAAATGGGCATGTCGCCAACGATGCGAACTCCGCGATCATTGGCATAGCGCTTGAGGGATGCCCATTGCACGTCGAAGCACCATTGGCAGAATTTCCAGAAATTGCATTCTTCCGCCAGCGATCTGGCCGCTTCACGCAAAGCCTTCGTCTTTCGCGGGGCGAGGTCCGGAGGCAGATCCTGCCAAACCGCGCCGTAGGGGCCGAGTTTCCGGTCAAGTGCCATGAACAGGGCATAATCCTCGAGCCAGTCGCATTCTTCCTTGCAGAAGGCAAGGAACTCCTTATGAGCATCCTTGCGCGCATCGGCGAAGAAGCGCTCTGCGGCGAGACGCAGACGTGACATGCGGAAAGGCCTCACCGATGCGTAATCGATGCGTTCCTTCCTGAACAGCGGATCGGGTGCAATATCGGCATCCGTCAGCCATCCGGCATTGCGCAGGTGCGCCAGGTCGATCAGCAATTCGTTGCCGGCGAAGGCCGAAGGACTCATGTAGGGAGAATTTCCCGGCCCGATACCGCCGAGCGGAAGGATCTGCCAGAGCGTCTGGCCGGCCGCAACCAGCCAGTCGACGAAATGAAAGGAGGCGGGTCCGAGGTCTCCGGATCCATGCGGGCCGGGGAGGGACGTGGGATGCAGCAGAATGCCGCTGTGTCGATGGTAGGTCATGGCGTCAGCCTCGTGCAAGAAGCAGGACGCTCCGTCCTGCCTGGGGACATTGATGATCAAACGCGTGTTCGCCGAATGGCTCGTCGGAGTGGCTGTCGCAGAGCAGCCGCCACTCGCCGGGAGGAAGATTGAAAGTGACGGTATCGGTGGTGCGATTGAAGAGGACAAGCAGCGTTGCAGACGTTGGCTTTTCGGAGCGAGCGTCGCGCGACCGTACCGGTGCGAGAAGCATGCCCAGCGTTCCGGGTGAGGAACTCCAGTTATGTCCATTCATCTCGTGGCCGTCGGGATGCCACCAGACGACGTCGCGCTGCCCGGAGGCGTCGGCTTGGCCGCTCAGCCAGCCGTCGCGTTTCAATTGCGCGAATTGCCGGCGCATACGGATTAGCCCGGCCGTGTATGCGATGAGGTCTTCATCTGCCTTTGGCCAATCCAGCCAGGTCAGTGGGTTGTCCTGGCAATAGGCGTTGTTGTTGCCGCCTTGCGTGCGGCCCAATTCGTCGCCGCCTTGCAACATCGGCACACCCCGGCCAAAGAACAGCGTGGCGAGCAGGGCGTGCTGCAATCGGCGGCGGCATTCCAGTATCTGCGGATCGACGCTCTCGCCTTCCATTCCGCAGTTGCAGGACAGGTTGTGCCCATGGCCGTCGCGATTGTTTTCGCCGTTCAGTTCATTGTGCTTGTGGCGATAGCTGACCAGATCTCGCAGTGTGAAGCCGTCATGCGCGGTGATGAAATTGATGCCGGCCGTGGGGCTGCGTCCGTGGTGGCGGAATATTTCGCTTGATCCGGCGATGCGTTGCGCCATCGCGCCTATGCCGGCTTCGCCAGTCAGCCAGAAGGCGCGGACGTCGTCGCGGAAACGGTCGTTCCATTCGCGCCACCCAGGCGGGAATCGGCCGAGGCGGTAGCCGTCCGGGCCGAGATCCCAAGGTTCTGCGATCAGCTTCACACGGGAGAGCAGCGGATCCTGGGCGATGGCTGCCAGGAACGCGCTGTCTCGGGTCAGGGCGGCGGCCAGGTCAAAGCGGAACCCGTCCACGTGCATGTCCTCGACCCAGTAACGCAAGGAGTCCATGACCAGTTGGAGCACACGCGGATGAGCGACATTGAAGGTGTTGCCACAGCCGCTATGGTTTTCGTAGAGAGCGGGATTGTCGCTCTTGAGGCGGTAGTAGCTGGCATTGTCGATGCCGCGGAAGGACAGGGTCGGGCCGAATTCATCCGTTTCCGCGGTATGGTTGAAGACGACGTCGAGAATGACCTCGATTCCGGTCGTGTGCAGCGAACGTACCATCGAGCGAAACTCGTTGATTGCCGACTGGCCATCGGTGTGCGATGCGTAGCGTGCCTCCGGGGCAAAGAACGATAGCGTGTTGTAACCCCAGTAGTTGGTCAAACCGCGCTGCACGAGGTGCCTCTCGTCAAGGAAGCCGTGGATCGGCAGGAGCTTGACAGCGGTCACGCCAAGGCGCCGGAGATGGTCCACCATGGCCGGAGAAGCCAGCCCGGCATAGGTGCCACGGAGGTTTTCCGGTACCCCGGGATGAAGTTGCGTGGCCCCCTTGACGTGGATTTCGGAGAGAACCGTATCTTCCCAGGGGGTGCCGGGGCGCGGGTCGTCTCCCCAGTCGAAGGTCGGGGCGACGACGCGGGACCGCAATCCCTGTTCGGGCGGAAGCATCCGGTCCCAGGAAAACGCACCCGTCAGTTCCCGCGCATAGGGATCGACCAGCAGTCGTCGCGGATCGAAACGGTGTTCCGGCCCGCTGGGGCCATAAACGCGGTAGGCGTAGCAGAGCCCTGGGGCTGCGCCGGGGAGAAAACCGTGCCACACCTGGTCCGTGCAGGCAGGCAGGGGGAAAGTGTGCATAGAGTCCCCTTCCCACACGCAAACCTCGACACGCTCGGCGTGCGCAGAGAACAGGGCAAAGTTGACGCCGGCGCCGTCCCAGTGCGCGCCGAGCGGCCAGGGGCGGCCGTCCTGCAATGCGCTTGCCGTGTTCAGGGTTCCCATTCCAGAAACACTGTCGCCAGCGGCGGCAAGGTCAGGGATAGCGACCATTCGCGCCCGTGCGACGGAATCTGCTCCGCATCGACCATGCCGAAGGGATTGCCGACGTTGCTGCCGCCGTAGTACTGCGAATCGGTGTTCAATCGTTCGTGGTAGATGCCGGGGCCGGGCGCGCCCACCCGGTAGTCGTGGCGAACCACCGGAGTAAAGTTGCAGACACAGAGCATGGCGTGCGATGCGTCTCTGCCGCGGCGCAGGAAGGCGATCACCGAGTTGTCGGAATCGTTGGCCGAAATCCACTCGAAACCCTGAGGGTCGAAATCGATCTCATGGAGCGCCGGCGTCTTGCGGTACAGCTTGTTGAGGTCGCGGATGAGGTTCTGAACCCCCGCATGCTGCGGAAAATCGAGCAGGTTCCAGTCAATCGTTCCGGCGTCGTTCCACTCGTTCCACTGTGCGAATTCTCCGCCCATGAACAGCAGTTTCTTACCGGGGTGCGCCCACATGAAGCCGTACAAGGCGCGCAGGTTGGCGAATTTTTGCCAGTAGTCGCCCGCCATCTTGTTGATCAGCGAACCCTTGCCGTGCACCACTTCGTCGTGCGACAGGGGTAGCACGAAATTCTCGGTGAACGCATAGAGCAAGCCGAAGGTCAGCTGGTGGTGGTGGTAACGGCGATGGATCGGGTCGTGCCGCATGTATTCGAGGATGTCGTGCATCCAGCCCATGTTCCACTTGAAATGGAAACCAAGCCCGCCCATCGAAGGCGGACGGCTGACGGCGGGCCAGGCGGTCGATTCCTCGGCATAGGTGGCGGCGCCCGGACATTCCAGGCCGAGAACCTCGTTCATGCGGCGGAGGAAATGCACCGCTTCGAGGTTTTCACGTCCGCCGTAGATGTTCGGAATCCATTCACCATGCTTGCGGCTGTAGTCGCGGTAGAGCATTGAGGCGACGGCATCGACGCGCAAGCCGTCGACCCCGTATTGTTCGATCCAGAACAGGGCGTTGCCGACCAGGTAGTTGAAGACCTCGCGTCTGCCGAAGTTGTAGATCAGCGTTCCCCAGTCCTGATGCATGCCTTCGCGCGGGTCGGCGTGTTCGTACAGGGCTTGGCCGTCGAAACGGGCGAGGCCGTGCTCGTCGGTCGGGAAATGCGCCGGAACCCAGTCAACGATGACTTCCAGTCCGGCACGATGGCAAGCCGTCACGAAATCCCGGAACCCGTCCGGTGAGCCGAAGCGCGCGGTCGGTGCGTAGAGTCCCAACGGCTGGTAGCCCCAGGAGCCGTCGAAGGGGTGTTCCGACACGGGTAATAGTTCGAGGTGCGTGAAGCCGAGATCGACGGCATAGGGGATCAGTGTCTCGGCAATGCGTTGCCAGTTCAGGAAGCCGCCGTTATCGGTTCGGCGCCAGGAACCCAGATGGACTTCGTAGATGGACACCGGCGAGTCCAGGCGGCTGCCGGCGCCGATGTTTTTTCTCCGTTCGACTGTCGGCAGGCCATGGACGACCGACGCGGTGGAAGGCCGGAGTTCGGCGGCAAAGCCGTAGGGGTCGGCCTTCAGCGGCAGGAGGCGCCCGTCCTTGGAGCGGATTTCAAATTTGTAGCAGGCCCCCGCCTTGACTTCGGGAATGAACAGTTCCCAGACGCCGCATTCGCGGCGCAGGCGCATCGGATGACGCCGGCCATCCCAGGTGTTGAAGTCGCCAATGACACTGACACGCTGGGCGTCGGGTGCCCAGACGGCGAACGTTGCGCCCTTGACCCCGTCGATTTCGCGCAGGTGCGCTCCCAGGCGCTCGTATGGTCTGAGGTGCGAGCCCTCTGCCAGTAGCCAGGCATCGAGGTCGCCGATGATCGTTGAAAAGCGGTAGGGATCCTCGGTTTCCTGCACACCGCCCGGCCAGACGATCTTGAGCCGATAGCGGAAGGGCTTGTTGCGGCCCAGCAGCGATCCTTCAAAAAAGCCGGAGGGGCCATCGATGGCATCGAGTTTACGCTGGGACAATTCCAGGACTTCCTTGCCGCTTTCCGTCTCGATGACGAATACGGCGGATGCGCCCGGCTGCATGGTGCGCAACCAGAGTCGCCCCTTGCTGTCGATGTGCATTCCGAGCACGGCGAAAGGATCGCCGTGCTCGCCGCGGCACAAGGCCAGAACTTCGGCTTTTCTCAGCATGTCAGACTTTCTTCAAGGATGGGCCGAGGTTCCAGGTGTCTTCCGCGTACTCCCGGATGGTCCGATCAGAGGAGAACTGGCCCATTCCGGCGACATTGAGAATGGCCTTGCGCTGCCATTCGCCGGCCGTCTTGTAGAGGCTGTCGGCGCGCTTCTGGGCTTCCAGATAAGCCGCATAATCAGCGAGCAACAGGTAATGGTCGCCGTAGTTGACCAGGCTGTTGAAGATGTCGTGGTAGCGCCGGCGTTCCTGCGGCGAGAAGAAGCCGCCATCGATCTTGTTCAGCGTCTCGTTGAGCATCGAATCGCCGTTATAGATGGCCCTGGGGTCGTATCCCGACCGGCGAAGCGCTTCCACCTGCTGGGCATTGTTGCCGAAAATGAAGATGTTGTCCGCTCCCACGTTGTCGCGGATTTCGATGTTGGCGCCGTCTTCCGTGCCGATGGTCAGCGCGCCATTCAGCGAGAACTTCATATTGCCGGTGCCCGA
Organism: Propionivibrio sp.; assembly: GCA_029975435.1. Lineage (GTDB taxonomy): Bacteria > Pseudomonadota > Gammaproteobacteria > Burkholderiales > Rhodocyclaceae > Propionivibrio. The sequence continues at coordinate 18,454 of JARKPC010000211.1, forward strand.
GGCTTCCGTACCCGCAGTGGATATCTGTTCCGAGAGATCGGCAGCCGGCATTATCAGTTCGGCGACAGACACGCCGTAGTTCGGCACGAAGACAACCTTCAGCCTGTCCTGCACGCGCGGATCGTTGTTGATGACGGTGGCCACGTCGTTGATGAGGTGGATGATCTGCTTGGCCATGTGATACGCCGATGCGGCTTTGCCGGCGAAAATCACGCAGCGCGGGGCGAGATCGTCGGCCAGACCGTGCAGGATGGCGTTGTAGCGCGTGATGACGTGCAGCACGTTGAGCAGTTGCCGCTTGTATTCATGGATGCGCTTGACCTGCACGTCGAACAGGCTGTCCGGGTTGAGGATGATCCCGGTTTCGCGGCGGACGTAGTCGGCCAGCCGTGACTTGTTGTTTCTCTTGGCCGCCGCGAAAGCGGCGCGGAACCCCTCGTCGTTGGCCAGGGGGCGGAGTTCCTGCAACTTGTCCAGATTGAGCCGCCAGTCCCGGCCGATGCGCTCATCGAGCAGCGACGAAAGACTCGGGTTGGCCTGCGCCAGCCAGCGGCGGGGAGTGACTCCGTTGGTCTTGTTGTGGAAGCGTTCCGGAAAGAGCCTGGCGAATCCGGCAAAGATCGTCTTGACCATCAGGTCGGAGTGCAGTTGCGAGACTCCGTTGATGCGATGGCTGCCGACGATGCACAGATGTGCCATGCGCACGCGCTTGCTGTCTTCGCTGCCGTCACCATCGTCGATCAGGGAGACACGGCGGATGAGATCGATGTCGCCCGGGAAGCGCTGTTCGACTTCGGCCAGGAATTCCTGGTTGATGCGGAAGATGATGCGCATGTGTCGCGGCAGCAGATAATGCACCAGACTGACCGGCCAGGTTTCCAGAGCTTCCGGCATCAGCGTGTGGTTGGTATAGGAGAAGATGCGCTTGCACTGGCTCCAGGCGGCGCCCCACAGCATGCCGTATTCGTCGCACAGCAGGCGCATGAGTTCGGCCACGGCAATCGCCGGATGCGTGTCGTTGAGGTGGATTGCGATCTGGTCGGCCAGATTGTTGAGGTGACCGTGTTCCTCCAGATGGTGGAACAGGATGTCCTGCAGCGACGCGGATACGAAGAAATACTCCTGCCGCAGGCGCAACTCGCGGCCGGCAGGGGTGCTGTCGTTCGGGTAGAGAACCCAGGAAATGTTCTCGAACCGGTTCTTGAACTCGGCGGCACGCGCGTAGTCGCCGGAATTGAAGGCATTGAGGTCGATCTGGGCGGGTGCGCCGGCTTTCCACAGGCGCAGGGTGCTAACCCGTTCGGTGCCGTGGCCTGGAATGACATAGTCGTAGGCGCGCGCCTCGACGGCCTCGGCGGCGTTCCATTCGGCCCATTCGCCGTGGTGTTCCGCCGTACCGCAGAAGCGCACGGGGAAGACCGTCCCCGGCCGTGGAAATTCCCAGGGAGTGCCGTCCACCAGCCAGGAGTCAGGGTGTTCCACCTGGCCGCCGTTGATGATCGATTGGGCGAACATCCCGTATTCATAGCGCATGCCGTAGCCCCAGGAGGGGAGTTCCAGCGTGGCCATCGAATCCAGGAAGCAGGCGGCAAGTCGTCCCAGGCCGCCGTTGCCAAGGGCGGCATCCGGTTCGCATTCGATGATCTCGTTCAGGCTCGGGCCGCCCGCGCCGGAAAAAGCCGCAGCGGCGTTTTCGCGCAGGCCGAGCGCGGAAATGGCGTTGTCCAGGGTGCGCCCGATAAGGAATTCCATCGACATGTAATAGATGCGGCGGGTTTTTTTTCTCCGGTCGTCGACCTGGGTCTGAACCCAGCGCTTGGCCAGTTCCTCGCGTGCCACGAACGCCAGTGCCTTGTAGATTTCCTTGGTGTTTGCCGTGACCGGTTCGGCGGCGACTGCGTGGAGCAGCTTTTTGTCAATTTCGGCGCGGAACGCAGCGCCATCGACGTTCTTATTGCTGGTGTCAGACATCGGTCGGGTTCTCCTGTGGTGTGTCGGTTAAGGCCCGGTGGGGCAGTGCTGGGGCGCTGCGGGGCAGCACAGGTATGAATGAAGGATTACATGAAAGTTTCGTGGGCCCATTCAACTGTCGATTACAACGCAACTCAAGATGCGTCAGACGGGCAGGAAAAATGCCCTGAACGCCTCGGTGATCCAATTATAAGCGGCTTTCCACGGCATTGCGTTAGGCTTATGCTGGCGGCAGACGGAAGCCTCTCGAACGAATAGCACAGGAGAATCATGCGCCATTTTTCGGGTACCTGGATGCGCCACTCCGGCGATTTTTGGGGCGGTCTGGCCGCGATGCTGGTGGCCCTGCCGGCCGCCATCGCATTCGGCGTAACTGTTTATTCCGCCATCTCGCCGCACTATGCGGCGTTCGGGGCCTTGACCGGCGTTCTCGGGGCCATGGCGCTGGGGCTCATCGCTCCGACCTTCGGCGGCACCGACCGCCTGATCAGTGCGCCCTGCGCGCCTGCGGCCGCCGTACTTTCGGCATTCGCCATAGATCTGACGCATCAGGGGATCGAACCGGCCAGCATCGTTCTGATGATGACCGTACTCGGTATTCTGACCGGATTGCTGCAAGTGATGATCGGGTTTCTCGGCATCGGGCGGCTCATTAAATACATTCCCTATCCCGTCGTCAGTGGCTATCTGAGCGGCGTTGGCCTGATCATCGTCGGCAGCCAGATTCCCAAGTTTGCGGGGGCGCCCGCCGGTGCAGGCTGGATCGAGGTCCTGATGACGCCGCACCACTGGGATTGGCGCGGGTTGCTCATCGGCGGGGTGACGGTGGCGGGCATGCTGCTCTCGGCCCGTTTCATCAAGGCCGTACCGGCCACGATCGTCGGCCTTGCCGCGGGGGTGCTGGCCTTTGCCGGAGTCGCCGTTGGCGACCCTGCGTTGTTCGACCTCGAGGGGAATCCTCTGGTCATCGGGGCGCTGCGGGCGTCGGGCGAGGGATACGTCGGCCTGATCACGGATCGCTGGAACAGGATCGGCGCGCTGCAGTTGTCGCAGGTCGCCGGGCTAGTCGGCAGCGCGCTGACGCTGGCTGCGCTGCTTTCCATCGACACCTTGAAGACCTGCGTCGTCCTCGATCAACTGACACGCAGCCAGCACGACTCGGATCGCGAACTGGCGGCGCAGGGGCTGGCCAACGTGGTTTCCTCCGGCATCGGCGGAATGCCCGGGGCCGGGATCATGGGAGCGAGCATGGTCAACTTTGCGAGTGGCGCGCAGACAAGGATTTCCGGCGTCATCGAAGGCGTGCTGACGGTGGTCGCAGTGCTGGTGCTGGGAATGTTCTTCGCCTGGATTCCGGTGGCGGCATTGAGCGGTGTCCTGATCGTCGTCGGGATTCGCATGATCGACACGGACCCGCTGCGCTTTCTCGAGTCGACATCGACGGTGATCGACTTTTCGGTGGTCCTTGTCGTGGTCGGGGTCGCGCTGACGGTCGGGCTGATTGCCGCCTCGGCGGTCGGAGTGGTGCTGTCGGTCGTGCTTTTCCTGCGCGAGCAGGTGGGCGGGGTGGTGCTGCGGCGCAAGAGTTTCGTCAGCGAGCGGACCTCAACCTGGTATCGGCCCGAGCATGAAATGCGCATTCTCGAGGCCAAGGGGCAGTCGGCCGTCATTTTCGAGCTGCAGGGCAGCCTGTTCTTCGGCACGGCGCAGCAGCTCTACCGGTTGCTGGAACCCGAATTATCGACGACCAGTTATCTGATACTCGATCTGCAGCGCGTGCAGTCGGTCGATGTGACGGCAGCGCATACCCTGAATCTGGTGCGGGACGCGCTGATGGAACGCAAGGTTCCGCTGGTTTTGTCGACGGTGCGCGAGCGCATGCCGAACGGGCGCAACCTGCGTGAATTCCTGGAGTTGTCGGGCCTGGAGGACGACGGCGAGACGGTCATTTACCTTCCCACCTTGCATGCGGCGATCGAATGGGTCGAGGCGCGCATTCTCGGGGAAGACAACGCGCGCGTGGCGGAGGATTTGCCGCCGCTGGAGCTTCACGAAATCGAACTGTTCAAGGGCAGCAAACCGGATACGCTGACGGATCTCGAAGCGTGTCTGGAGAAGCGTTCGTGGAAGGCTGGCGAGACGATCTTTGCGCGCGGCGAGCCCAGCGACGATCTTTTCCTGATCCGCAAAGGGGAGGTCAAGGTCATGGGGTGCATCGGGAGGAGTTCCGCCCTGAAGCATATTGCTACCTACGGCCGCGGGGATTTTGTCGGGGGGCTGGCTTTCCTCGATCACCGTCCGCGCGGCAACGACGCCATCGCCATTACCGACTGCGACATGTACGTGCTGTCGATGGAAAAATTCAACTACCTGGCCGAGCAGCACAAACGGATTGCCTTGGTCCTGCTGGCCAAGCTGGCGCGCATGCTGGCGATTCGCCTGCGCCATACCAACAATGAACTGAGTATCCTTCAGGATTCCTGAAGCGTACTCGTAGAACGCTACGCGGCGTATTTACGCGGTTTTCCACTTGATCGAGCAGCCGATGCTGGCGACCTGATGCTCCGGTCCCTTGCCAGTTGCGGCGATCAATTGCATGGCCTCGACCAGTTCCCGCCGCGTCTCGGGAGTCGCGGGCGAGCGGCCGCTGGAATCGAGACGGCCGCGATACTGCAGTTCCCCTTTGCTGTTGAAACCGAAGAAGTCGGGTGTGCAGGCGGCGCCATAAGCGCGCGCCACGGCTTGTGTGGCGTCGAACAGGTAGGGGAAGGAAAAGCCGTATTGCCGGGCGATGCGCTGCATGTTGTCGTACGAATCGTCCGGGTAGGCGTCGGTGTCGTTGCTCATGATCGCCGCCACGCCGAAGCCGAGTTGTTGCACTTCTGCCACGTCGCGGCACAGTCGATCGATGACCGACATGACGTAGGGGCAGTGGTTGCAGATGAACATCAGCAACAACCCGCTGGAGCCTCTCAGTGAAGCGAGGTTCCAGCGTTTGCCTGCGGTGTCGGGTAGCTCGAAATCGGGGGCTTTCCAGCCGAAGTCGCATACCGGGGGGCTGATGGCTGCCATACGGTTCTCCTTTGTCTGCGTTGCCTGCGTAGAGGGGCGGTTGCTTCTATAATAACAGCCATGAATTCCCCCCGCTTTCACAGTCCTTCTCCTCTGTCCGTCGGCGCGTGCGTCGAACTGTCGGAGAATGCCGCTCGCCATGCCGTGAGGGTTCTGCGTCTGAAAGTCGGGGACAGCGTCGTGCTTTTCGACGGTCGTGGCGGCGAATATTCGTGCCGCATTTCCTCAGCCGGTCGCGACACAGCTGTTGTCGACGTGCTGGAATGGCGCGACAGCGAGCGTGAATCGCCGGTCGAGGTCACCCTGGTGCAGGCGCTGCAGGCCGGCGAGAAGATGGATCTGACAGTACAGAAGGCGGTTGAGTTGGGCGTGACACGCATCGTGCCGGTCGCCACGCGGCGCAGTGTCCTCCGCCTGGAAGGCGAGCGGGCGCGCAAGCGGGTGGCACATTGGCGCGGCGTCGCGGCCTCGGCCTGTGAGCAGTGCGGGCGCAACCGTGTTCCCGAAGTCTGCGATATCGAAGATTTGCGGCACTGGCTCGGGACGCACGCAACGGCTACGGGGGGGCTGCGTCTGATGCTGGCTCCCGGCGCCGAATTTGCGCTGGACACGCTTCCCCAGCCGGGAAGGAACTCCCGCATCGAGTTGCTGATTGGCGCCGAGGGCGGGTTGTCGCCCGACGAAATGGAGCAGGCGCTCCAGGCCGGATTCGTCGGGGTTCGGCTCGGGCCGCGCGTGCTGCGCACGGAAACGGCCGGGCTGGCGGCGCTGGCGGTGATCCAGTGCTTATGGGGGGACTTCAGGGGGGAGGCGGGGCATGTTTGAATCGGCGGAACTCGGGCACAAGATCGACAAGAAAACGTACCGGGCGGAGGTGCCCACGGTGCGCGAGGGGCTGCTCGACGCTCAATTCGATCTGCGCGAGAACGGGAAGTTTCCGGTCGTCATCCTAATCAGCGGGGTCGATGGCGCGGGCAAGAGCGAAACGATCAATGTGCTCTACGAGTGGATGGATCCGCGCTTTCTGTCGACGCTGGCGTTTTCCACCCCCTCGGATGAAGAGCGGGAACATCCCTACATGTGGCGGTTCTGGCGCGCATTACCGCCCAAGGGGCGCATCGGCATCTTCGCCGGTTCGTGGTATTCGACCCCCATCGCCGAGCGGATTGCCGGGAATCTCTCGAAGGGCGACCTCGACCAGCGCATGGACCAGATCAACCGTTTCGAGGCCATGCTGGTGAACGAAGGGGCGCTGGTCCTGAAATTCTGGTTCCACTTGTCCCGCGACGGCCAGCGGCAGCGGCTTAAGGCGCTGGAAAAGGATCCGCGCACGGCTTGGCGGGTGACCAAGGAAAGCTGGGCGCGGCTCAAGACCTACGGCAAGCTGCAGGAAGCCGCCGGCCACGTGCTGCGCATGACCAATACGCCGTGGGCGCCCTGGATCGTGGTCGAAGGCACGGATGACCGCTATCGCTCGCTGACTGTCGGCAAAGTCGTGCTCGATGCCCTGCAGAAACGCCTGGCCGATACGCGCGACCAGAACTTCCCGGTGGCGCCGCCGATCGCGCCGAAGATCGACAGCCTCGATGTGCTGACGGCCCTCGACCTGACGCTGAAGCTGGAGAAGAAGGATTATGAGACGCAACTGGCCAAATGGCAGGGGCGGCTGTCCGAACTCGCCCGCCACCCCGAGTTCAGGAATCACTCGCTGATCCTGGCCTTCGAAGGTTCTGATGCCGCCGGCAAGGGGGGCAGCATCCGGCGGGTGACGGCGGCGCTCGACGCGCGGCAATACCAGATCGTCCCGGTGGCCGCGCCGACCGAAGAGGAACGCGCGCAGCCGTACATGTGGCGATTCTGGCGACACGTGCCGCGCAATGGCCGGGTGGCCATCTTCGACCGCACCTGGTACGGTCGCGTGCTGGTCGAACGCGTCGAGGGATTCTGCACCGAGGCCGACTGGTTGCGGGCCTACACGGAGATCAACGACTTCGAACATGAACTGCGCAAGGACGGTGCGATCATCATCAAGTTCTGGCTGCAAATCAGCGACAAGGAACAATTGAGACGCTTCAAGGAGCGTGAGAAGATTGCGTTCAAGCGCTTCAAGATCACCGAGGAGGACTGGCGCAACCGGGACAAGAGTGCGGCCTATCACGCCGCGGTGTGCGACATGGTCGACCGGACGAGTTCGGGAATGGCGCCCTGGACCCTGGTCGAGGCCAACGACAAGTCCTATGCGCGGGTGAAGATCCTGCGCACCATCTGCGAACGCCTGGAGCAGGCGCTCGGCAACGAGAAACCCAGGAACAGAAGAAAGGATTGATGCAACCATGTTCGATGCCTTGAGCGCTTCGCAATTCGTCTCGCTATTTCGGTCGGTCGCTCCGTATATCAATCTCTTTCGCGGCAAGACCTTTGTCATCGCCTTTGGCGGCAAGGCGATATCGGGGCCGTTCGCGCGGACGCTGGCATACGACGCGAATCTGCTGGCGGCACTGGGTGTTCGCCTGGTCCTGGTGCATGGGGCGCGACCGCAGATCGAGGAGGAACTGCGCGAGAAAGGTCTGGAGTCGAAGACGCACGCCGGCTACCGGGTGACCGATGCGGCCACGCTCGACTGCGTCATCGATGCCGTCGGCAGCGTGTATCTGGAGATCGACGCCTTGCTGTCGCAGGGGCTTCCCGACACGCCGATGGCCAACAGCACGATTCGCGTGGTTGCCGGAAATTTCATCACCGCCAAGCCGGTCGGCGTGATCGACGGCGTCGACATGCAGTACGCCGGCATGGTGCGCAAGATCGACGCCGAGGGGATCCGGGCACAGCTGGGCATCGGCAATATCGTGATACTTTCCTGCCTGGGCGCCAGTCCGACCGGTGAGATCTTCAATCTGGCCATGGAGGAAGTCGCCGAGGCGACGGCCACGGCCATCGGCGCCGACAAGCTCATTTTCCTGACCGACAGCCAGGGCGTGACCGACAGCCAGGGCAAACTGCTCGACGAGATGACGGCCGATACCGCCGAACGGATGATTTCCGAGAGCGACTGGCTTTCCCCGGATCTCAAGCGCTATCTGCCCTGCGCCGTGCGTGCCAGCCGGGCCGGCGTCGGCCGGGTGCACCTGATCGGTTTCAACGAGGACGGCACGCTGCTGCTCGAACTTTTTTCGCGCGACGGCGTCGGAACGATCATTACCCGCGAGTCGCTGGAGATTTTGCGCGATGCGCGCCCGGACGACATCAGCGGACTGGTGGCGCTGATCGAGCCGCTGGAGGAGAACGGTACCCTGGTGCGTCGTTCCCGGGAACTGCTGGAGCGCGAGATCACACGTTTCTCGGTGGTCGAACACGATGGGCTGATCGTCGGTTGTGCAGCACTGTACCCGTACGGTGGCGACCAGGCCGAACTGGCCTGCGTGGCGGTGCATCCGAACTACCGCCGATGGGGTTATGGCGAGAAATTGCTCAGGCGCATCGAGACGCGGGCGCGAGCAGTTGGCATCAAGCGCCTGTTCATCCTCACCACGGTGACGGCACACTGGTTCCGGGAGCGTGGCTTTGTCGAACAGACACTGGCCGAATTGCCGGAGGAAAAGAGATTGGTCTACAACCTGCAACGCCGCTCCAAGATCTTTAGCAAGATGCTGTAGTTTTTGGCGGACTTGCGGCGCTACTGTCAATTCAAATGGAGTTTTTTATGGCACGAATGGTCAAATGCATCAAACTGGGTCGCGAAGCGGAAGCGCTCGATTTTCCGCCTTATCCCGGCGCTCTCGGCAAGCGCATCTTCGAGAACGTTTCCAAGGAGGCCTGGCAGCAGTGGATTCGCATGCAGACGATGATCATCAACGAAAACCGACTCAATCTGGCGGATGCGGCGCATCGCAAGTATCTTGCCGAACAGGTCGAAAAGCACTTCTTCGGCGAGGGGGCCGACCAGGTGCAGGGGTACGTGCCTCCCGGAAGATGACGCAACCGGTGAATGCCGGGAGACCGGTCCGCGGCGTCAGCGTCCATTCAACGGTTTCGAGCGCTTGATCGGCGCAACGTCCTCGTTTTGTCGAAAATGAATCGAACGATGAATCCTGTCCTTGCAGCAGCGTTGTTCTTGGCCGCCGGTTTGATGCCTTCGGTATCGGCGGCGGCCGAAAGCCCGGCGCGCGCAACAGCGAATTCTCGGCAACTGGCGACTTATCCGGAGGGGCGTGACCGGTTGCCGGCCAATTACGAAGGTGTCGATAGCCGGAAGTTTCTCGGTGCGTTCAAGAGCAGCGTTGCCTCGCTCAAGAAGCGCAAAACGGAGTCCGACGAGCAATTCAAGGCCCGTGCGGCGGATACCGAAAAAGTGCTCAAGCCGATAAGCACGAAAGCTGCCTATGCCTTCCGGGTGCCGGGGCTTGTCGCGCAATACAGCGCGCACAGGCAAGCCTACGTCTTCGGAGGGAAGTCCGGGTATGGATGTCCGGCATCCGGCTTTCTCGAGGGCTACGTGACATGCGGCATCGGTGAGTATCCTGTGGCTTCTGCGGCGGATTCAGGAGCGGCGAAGGATGCCGCCGCAACGCGGCGCGAGGCGTTCGGCCTGGCCGTGCGGATCAACAGTGGCCTTATCGAAAAGAGCTTCACCCTGGACCGGAACAAGTTCTATTTCACACAGGAACTTCCGGTGTCGGCCGAGACGGCCCAACGACTCAAGGACTATCAGGTTTCCGTCCTGTTCGTGGGGAATGTCGTCGGGGAACGACTCGTCAGCGACAGTGGGAACGTGGTTCTTCCGGTGGTCAAGGATCGTCGCGATACCACGACCATCGAGTATGACCTCCCGTTCAAGGTGAACAAGGTTGTCTATTACGTGTACCAGACGGGTGAAATACTCAAGGAGATGGCGTATTGAGTGCTGGCGCCAGATCCGCGTGGCCCTGCCTCGCGCGCCCATGATTCGGGGCGGGTTTTCAACAAAAGGTCCGAATCGTAGGCTACGCGGGAATTACGCGTTCAGCGCTGGCGTCTGACGAAGTGCCGGGCGTAGCGTGCCGAGATGTTCGTCATGGGCAGCAGAATCGGCAGGTCGGCAGTATTGAAGTCCGGATCCCATGCCGGTTTTCCGCAGATCGAAGCGCCGGCGCGCAGATAGCCCTTGAGCAACGGAGGCACGGCGGCCGGTATGTCGCGGCGCAGCGATTCCAGGGGAAGAGGGCAGCGCGGGAATACCCGGTATTCGATGGGGCTCATGTATTCGCGCAGGCGGCAGTAGAGGCTGGCTGCCGCATGTCCTCCGTCGGCCATGCTGATGCTGCAGCACCCGATCAGGTAGTCATGGCCGTTTTGCAGCATGTATCGGACGAGCCCTGACCAGAGCAGGGCAATCGTGGCACCGGTGCGGTAATCGGGATGAACACAGGAACGGCCGACCTCGACCAGGTGCGGTCGCAGGTGCTGCAGGCGCGTGATGTCGAACTCGCTTTCCGTGTAATAGCGGCCGGCGGTCTTGGCGTTTTCCGGCGGAAGAATCCGGTAAGTTCCGACGACCTCGCCGGAACCGTTGTCGCGCACGACCAGATGCTTGCAGAAGGGGTCGAAGATGTCTTCGTCCACGCGGGGTGTGCCGCACAGCAATCGAGCCCCGAGTTCTTCGGCAAAAACCTGGTAGCGAAGTCTCTGCGCGAGTTCGATCTCGCGCGAACTGATGGCCAGTCCAACCGATAGCGATGCGTGATGCGAGCCCGCCGAAGGGATTGCCGCCGGGCGAAGGGATGGTGCGTTGTCGTGCCGCTTTTTCATGGTTCCTCCTGTCTGTTTTCGTGCAGGAGGAACAGTAGATGATGCGGGTTACAGGGTGGTGACGCGCAAGTTACAGCGGATGCGGCAGTGAATGTGTTTCCTAGTTGTCGTCGTTCCGCAACTGGGCTTCGACTTCTTCGGGGGTTGCGTGGCGCACGTTGAGTCCCTTGACCATATACACCACGTATTCGGCGATGTTCGTGGCGTGATCGCCGATGCGTTCGATGGCCTTGGCGATGGTCAGGATGTCCAGCGAGCGGGTGATCGTGCGCGGGTCTTCCATCATGTAGGTGATCAACTGGCGGGCAATGCCGCGGTATTCCGAATTCACCTGCTCGTCGAGGCGCACGGCTTCGGTGACCAGCGCGAGGTCCAGGCGCGCGAACCCGTCAAGCGCCAGGCGCAGCATTTTCAGCGCCGTTTCGGTCATGTGGTTGAGTTCGACGTTCAACGGGTTGCCGGACTGGCTGCTGATCGAAATGCCGAGCCGGGCGATCTTGCGCGCCTTGTCGCCTACCCGCTCGATGTCGGAAATGGCCTTGAGCACAGAGACGATCATGCGCAGGTCGATGGCCGTCGGCTGACGCTTGGCGATGATCTGGTTGCACAGGGCGTCGATGTCGACTTCCATCTGGTTGATGAGGTCGTCGTCGCGGATGACCTCTTCGAGAAGCTGCTTGTTGCCGCTGTAAAGCCCGTCGACCGCCTTATGCACCTGTTGCTCGGCCATGCCGCCCATCTGCAGGACGCGGGTGCGCAGGCTTTCCAGTTCGAGATCGAAATTCTTCGACGTATGGTGATCGTTCATGCCTCTGGCTCCAGAATGTCTTCGCATGTGAGTGGTTCGTCCCGAGAGTGTAGTGGCACCACGTTACAGATTTGTTGCATCCCGTTCAATCGGCGGTCATCGTCCGGACCCCCTCGGGCGTGCCGATCAGGCAGACATCTGCCGGGCGGTTGGCGAACAGGCCGTTGGTCACCACGCCGGCGATCTGGTTGAGGCGCGTTTCGAAATCGACCGGATCGAGGATCTGCAGCCCCTTCACGTCGAGGATCAGGTTGCCGTTGTCGGTGACGAACCCCTCGCGCACTGCCGGGGAACCTCCCATTTTTACCAGTTCGCGCGCCACGTAGGCACTGGCCATCGGGATGACCTCGACAGGCAACGGAAAACGACCGAGGTAGTCGACGACCTTGGTCCCGTCGACGATGCAGATGAACTTGCCGGCCACGGCGGAAACGATCTTTTCACGTGTCAGGGCGCCCCCGCCGCCTTTGATCATGTGCATTTCGGGCGTGATTTCGTCGGCGCCGTCGATGTAGACCGGCATGTCGGTAATCTCGTTCAGGTCGAAAACCCGGATGCCGTGGCCTTCCAGGCGTTGCCGGGTGTCCTCGGAACTGGCCACGGCGCCGGCGATGCGGTCCTTCAACGCCGCCAGTTCCTCGATGAACAACCGGGCAGTGGAACCTGTTCCGACGCCGATGATGCGGCCTTCGACAACGTATTCGAGAGCGGCGCGGGCTACGGCCTGTTTCATTTCGTCCTGGGTCATGGCGGCTTTTCGGGGTGGTGGGGAAAACAGCTATTTTAGCGAAGCGAGCAGGGGCGGGGGAGAAGGAAGTCTCCAATCCGTAACGGCAATGACACCTTCCCGTAACGAAGGCCTCGCACCATGGCGGCATGGTCAAGGTCCGCTCAATCTTTCTTTCCGACATCCACTTGGGAACGCGCGCCTGTCAAGCCGAGAGGCTGCTTGATTTCATGCGCACCTACGCTTCGGAGAATGTCTTCCTCATCGGCGATATCGTCGATTTCTGGGCCATGCGGCGAAATATCGTGTGGACGCCCGCGCAGAACACGGTCGTGCAGAAGATCCTGCGCCGCGCCCGCCACGGTGAGCGCGTGGTGTTCATCCCGGGAAACCACGACGAGGCGCTGCGTGATTATCTCGATATCTCATTTGGCGACATCGAGATCTGCGGCGAGCACGTGCACACCTTGGCGGACGGCCGGCGGTTCCTGTTGTTGCACGGCGACGAGTTCGACCAGATTACCCGTCACCATCGCTGGATCGCCATTCTCGGCGACGTCGCGTATGACGTGCTGGTCAAGCTGAATACGCTGCTGTCCCTGGTGCGGCGCCGCTTCGGAATGCGGTGTTACTGGTCCCTGGCCGGCTATGCCAAACGCCGCGTCAAAAAGGCTCTGCAGTTCATCTTCGATTTTGAGGACACGGCCCTCAGGGCGGCACGGCAGCGCGGACTGGACGGCGTCATCTGTGGTCATATCCATTATGCCGTGATCCGCGAACGAGACGACGGCATGGCTTATGTCAATTGCGGGGACTGGGTCGATAGTTGCACGGCGATCGTCGAGCACCTGGATGGGACCCTCGAACTGATTTCGTGGGGCGGCATGCAGCCGCCGGCCGAGAAGGAGGTGAGAAAGTCCGGGGCGGTGGAGGTGCTGGCGTGCGTGTAGCGATGGTTTCCGACGTGTTCTTCCCGCGTATCAACGGCGTCTCGACGGCGATCCTTACGTACCGGCAATCGTTGTTGGCGCATGGCATCGAGGTGTCGCTGGTCGCCCCGGACTACGGTGGCGGATTCGATGAGTCCTGGGTGACCCGTGTTCCTGCGCGGAGCGTCCCCGGCGATCCGGAAGACCGGCTGGTGCGCTGGCGCGAAATGCATGATGCCGTGCTTGCGGCGGTTGGCGGCGGAGTTGATCTCGTGCATGTGCAAACGCCGTTTGTTGCCCACTACGCGGGAGTAAATGCGGCGCGCCGCTGTGGTGTTCCTGTCGTCGCCACCTACCACACCCTGTTCGAAGAATATCTCGCCCACTATGTCCCGCTGGTTCCCGCTCCGTGGCTCAAGGGCCTGGCGCGGGCGTTTTCGCGGCGCCAGTGCAACGCGCTGGATACCGTGATTGTTCCTTCCGCCGCCATCAGCCGGCGTTTGGCCGAATACGGCGTGAAAACTCCGCAGCACATCCTGCCGACCGGAGTCTCGCTGAACAGGCCTCAGCACGGCGCGCGGCAGTGGTTCCGGGCGAAATACGGGGTCGATGAGGAGCGTCCGGTCGCGCTCTATGTCGGGCGAGTGGCGCACGAGAAAAACATCGAGTTTCTCTTGGATGTGGCGGAACAGATGCGCGAGACGATTCCCGCCATGCTGTTGCTTGTCGCGGGGGACGGTCCGGCGCTGCCGAATCTGCGGCAGTCCGTTTGTGACCGGGGATTGGCCGAGAGTGTGCGATTCATCGGCTATCTCGACCGTGATGCCGAACTCCCGGCGTGCTACGCCGCGGCGGATGTTTTCGTTTTTGCCTCGCGCACCGAAACCCAGGGACTGGTGCTGCTGGAAGCCATGGCTAGCGGATTGCCGGTGGTGGCGCTCGCCGAAATGGGAACGGCCGATATCCTGAATGCCGGTCGCGGGGCGCTGGTGCCGGATGCCAATCCGTATGCCTTTTCGCTGGCATTGTCGCGCGTGTTGAACGACCGACATCTTCGGCACCGGCTCTCCGATGAAGCACGGACGTATGCCGCCGAATGGTCCGGCGAGGCGCTGGCGGGACGGATGGCCGAGTTGTACAGGAAGATCGCCGACAGCGACCGAAAGTCCGTGAAACGCAAGCCTTGAAACAGGGCGGCGTTGCCCCGGGCGGTTTCGCCTTTCCCGTTTCCCTTTTCACTTCTATACTTGCCGCCTGCAATCGATCCGGCAAGGAGATCTTGTGTCTGAAGAAAGTCCGTTCAAGGGAAAAACCGGTCTGCGTCGCGTGTGGAACGCACTGCATTATTCGATGTCGGGATTGCGCGCGGCATACACGTGCGAGGACGCTTTCCGGCAGGAGGTATTGCTGGCGCTCTTTCTGGTTCCGCTATCCTTCGTTCTGCCGGTTCCCTGGGTCGGGCGGGCGGCGATGATCGCCAGTGTTCTACTCGTCCTGATCGTCGAGTTGATCAATTCGGCGATCGAGGCGGTCGTGGATCGCGTGTCGCTGGATCGACACCATCTGTCGAAACGGGCCAAGGACATCGGCAGTGCGGCGGTATTTCTGGCGCTGCTCAACGTCGTGGTCGTCTGGGGCTGTGTCCTGGCTGCCTGACCGGCGATTCTGCCGCACGTCCGGTACCGGTCAGGAATTGTCCGGGAAGAGATAGGGTTGCAGGGCGTGCAAGTCATCATCCATTGCCAACGCCTGCCTGACCCGGTTGCGGCCGTGCTGCTTGGCTTCGAGCAGCGCAAAGTCGGCGGCTTCGGTCAAGTTCTGCGCCGAATCGAATTCTGGCCAGGAAGCGATGCCGGCACTGAATGTTGAAAACAGGGCGCCCTTGGAGTGCGCATGCGGCAACGAAGAGAAATCCTCGCGGATGCGTTCGATTACCGAGCGCGCCTGAGCGGGGGAGATGTCGGGCAGGGCGACCAGGAATTCCTCGCCGCCGTAGCGGCCGATCAGGTCGGAGGAACGCAGCCGTCCCTTGAGCAGCCAGGCCAGGCCGCGAATAACCTGATCGCCGACCGGGTGGCCGAAGGTGTCGTTGATCGACTTGAAATGGTCTATGTCGATCATGGCCACCGTCAGCATGTGCGACGGCGTCATATTGTCCACCATCGCCTTGAGCATCGACTTCGCCGCCGTGTGATTGAGCAGTCCGGTCAGGCCGTCGTGCCGGGACGAGCGTTGGGTTTCCCGGAAGCGCTCGATCTTGGTCTTGATCACGGCGGCCAGCAACACCGGGTTGAATGGCTTGTTGAGGAACTGGTCGCCGCCGAGACGCAGCGCCTCGACCTGCATCCCGACATCGGACTCGCTGGACAGGTAAACGATCGGCAGCGAGCGGTAGGCCGACATCTGGCGCAGCACGCGGGTGGCCTCGACGCCGTTGAAGCGCGGCATGTGCATGTCCATCAGGATCAAGTCGGGACGGTAGCACTGCAGTTCGTCGAGCAGGCGGCCCGGGTCGCGGATGGCGCGGCTATCGATGCCATGTTCCGACAGGGTGCGCTGGATCAGCGTCACCGCGACCAGCGAATCCTCGACGACCAGAACGCGGTACTTCTCCGGCTCGAAGTTCTGGACGAGATCGAGGACGCAATTGAGGACCATGGTCGTCCCCTCCTCGATCGGGATCGTTAGGTCGATCCCGGAACGCATCAGGGCGACGATGTTGTCGAGGGCGGGATGAACGCCCAGGTAAATCATCTGGCTGGCCGGGCAAGCGCTGCGTATCTCGGCGATCTTCCGGTGTTCGATTTCGGCAGTTTCCCGACCGGGAATGCACAGCACGGCCAGCGGAGCTTCGCTGTCCGGGAGTTGTTCCTCCCATCCAATTTCCGCGGTCAGGAAGCCATAGAAATCGATCTGCTGGCGCAACGCGGCGGCCATTTCATGCATTTCGGGTGCGACGACCAGCCAGACGAGGCGCGGCTTGATCCATTCGAGATTGCCGACTGCTTCCGCCGGTTCTTCGGTGCGCCGTTCGGGCGCCACCAGGCGCGAGGTGCGCACGGCAGCCAGCAGGGTTTCGACCTGACGCTGCAGAAGCGCGATATCGCGATTTGCAATCGGATGCGACGCTTGCGTTCCGAGTCGCGCAAGCGCCAGATTTTCCAGCCCCTCGCACATTCTGACCAGTCCGGGGAGGCGCATGCGGTTGAAGTGCTCGGCCAGGCTATTGACGGTTACGGTGAATTCGATGAAGCGATCGAAAGATCCGGCATCGACGTAATTGTCCCAACGCGTTCGCAGGACATGGATACGATCATCTATGACGTTCGGGCGAGATGATGCCATGGCGATGATTCCGGAGAAGATCGGGCATTATGACCAAAACCGGAGGTCGAAACAATCCTTTTGGAATCAATGTGGGTGGAAGAAGGGGAAGTTCTCTGCCGGCTTCCCCTTTCCTTATCGCTTCCCGTTCTACTTCTTCCTGATGGGCGGCAGGTCGGTGCAGGTGCCGTGTGCGACTTCGGCTGCCATGCCGATGCTTTCGCCGAGTGTCGGGTGCGGATGGATGGTCTTGCCGATATCCACCTCATCACAACCCATCTCGATGGCCAGGCAGATTTCGCCGATCATGTCGCCGGCCGCCGGGCCGACGATGGCGCCGCCGATGATCCGGTGCTCGCCGTTTTCCGAGGCGTCGAAGATCAACTTGGTGAAACCGTACTCGGCACCGTTGGCGATGGCCCGACCGGAGGCTGCCCACGGGAACTTGGCAATCTCCACGGCGCGACCCTCCTTGGCTGCCTGGGCCTCGGTGTACCCGACCCAGGCCACTTCCGGATGGGTGTAGGCCACTCCGGGGATGACTGTCGCCTCGAATGCCGTCTTCTGTCCGGCCGCGACTTCGGCGGCGACATGCCCCTCGTGGACTGCCTTGTGCGCCAGCATCGGGTTGCCGACGATGTCGCCGATGGCAAAGATGTGCGGCACGTTGGTGCGCATCTGGTTATCCACCGCGATGAATCCCTTTTCCGACACCGTGACGCCCGCCTTTTCCGCGGCGATCTTCTTGCCATTCGGCACGCGGCCGGCCGATTGCAGGATCATGTCATAGCGAACGGCATCCGCCGGAGCGTTCTCCCCTTCGAACTTGACGTACAGTCCGCTGTCGCGGGCGTCGACAGCAACGGTGCGGGTCTTCAGCATGACCGAGTCGAAGCGGTGCATATTCTGCTTTTCCCAGACCTTGACGGCGTCGCGGTCGGGGCCCTGCATCAGGGCGTCGAGCATTTCCACGACGTCGACGCGGGCGCCCAGGAGCGAATAGACCGTGGCCATTTCCAGACCGATGATGCCGCCGCCGATGACCAGCAGTTTCTTCGGCACGAAGCGCAACTCCAGCGCCCCGGTCGAGTCGACGACGCGCGGATCCTGCGGGATGAACGGGAGGTGCACCGGCGAACTGCCGGCAGCGATGATGCACTTCTGGAAACGGATGACCTTCCTCTGGCCGGTCTTTTCCTGTCCCTTGCCGTCGGTCACCTCGACTTCGACATGATTGGCGTCGAGGAAACTGCCGTAGCCGCGCACGATATCCACCTTGCGTGCCTTGGCCATTCCGGCCAGGCCGGTGGTCAGCTTGCCGACCACCTTGGCCTTGTGCGCGCGCAGCTTGTCGATGTCGATGTGCGGGGCGGCGAACGTCACCCCGGTTTCCGCCATGTGCTCGACTTCTTCCATGACCGCCGCGACGTGCAGCAAAGCTTTCGAGGGAATGCACCCGACGTTGAGGCACACGCCGCCTAGCGTGGCGTAGCGTTCGACGATGACTGTCTTCATGCCCAGGTCGGCGGAACGGAAGGCCGCCGAATAGCCGCCGGGGCCGGCGCCGAGGACCAGCATGTCGCATTCGACGTCGACCTTCCTTGCGTTCGGGAAGGGCGCGGGAGAAGGCGGCACGACGGCGGGGGGCGCTGCTTCGGCCGGTTCGGGCGCTGCCTTGGGCGGTGTGGCGGCGGGCGCGGACTGCGCGATTTCGCCGCCGGTGGCCTCGATGCGGGCGATGACGCTGCCCTCGGAAACCTTGTCGCCGATCTTGACCGTAAGTTCCTTCACGACGCCGCCGATGGGGCTCGGCACGTCGATCGTCGCCTTGTCGGATTCGAGGGTGAGCAGCGGCGTTTCTGCCTCGATCGCGTCGCCGGCCTTGACCGCGATGTCGATGATGGGGACGTCCTTGAAGCTGCCGATGTCGGGAACCTTGATTTCGATGATCTGGCTCATGCGTGTTCTCCCGTCAGACCAGCGCGCGGCGCATGTCGGCCAGCAACTGCGCGATATAGACGTTGAAGCGCGTGGCCAGCGCGCCGTCGATGACGCGGTGGTCGGCGGAAAGCGAAAGCGGCAATATCAGGCGCGGGACGAATTCATTGCCGTTCCACACCGGCTTCATCACCGATTTGCTCACGCCGAGGATGGCGACTTCCGGCGCATTGACGATCGGCGAGAACGCCGTGCCGCCGATGCCGCCGACGCTGGAGATGGTGAAACAGGCGCCGGTCATGTCCGCCGGGCCGAGCTTACCGTCGCGCGCCTTCTTTGCCAGTTCGCCGCATTCGACGGCGATCTGGCTCACCGATTTCCGGTCGACATTCTTGACCACCGGTACGACCAGACCGTTTGGCGTGTCGGCGGCGAAAGCGATGTTGAAGTATTTCTTCAGCACCAGATTGTCGCCATCCAGCGAGCTGTTGAACTCCGGGAATTTCTTCAGCGCCAGTTCGCACGCCTTGATCAGGAACGCGAGCATGGTGATCTTGGCGCCGCTCTTCTCGTTCTCCTTGTTCAGCGCGAGGCGGAAGGCTTCCAGGTCGGTGATGTCGGCGTCCTCGTGGTAGGTGACCGCCGGGATCATGACCCAGTTGCGGGCCAGGTTCTGCCCGGAAATCTTCTTGATGCGCGAGAGCGGTTGGACCTCGATCGCGCCGAATTTCTCAAAATCGACTTTCGGCCACGGCAGCAGATCGAGGCCGCCCCCGAGGCTGGGGGCCGCGCCCGGAACGACGCCGGCCTGCATGACGCCCTTGACGAAGGCGGTCACGTCTTCCTTGAGAATACGTCCCTTGGGACCGGTGGCTGGAACCTTGGTCAGGTCGACACCCAGTTCCCGGGCGAACAGGCGTACCGAGGGGCTGGCGTGAGCCTTGCCGTCGAACTGGCGTTCGGCCGGCTGCGAGGTGCGTGGTGCCGGAATCGGGGTACGTGGAGTTTGCGGAGTGGGCGGGGCTGTGGGAGAGGGCGGCGTGGGGGCGGTCGCCGTGGGCGCAGCAACGGCCGCGGCCTCCTGCTTTTCCTGCACCGGAGCTTCCGCGCTTGCCGGTTCGATCAGGGCGATGATGGTGCCTTCGGACACGCGGTCGCCGAGTCCGACGCGCAGTTCCTTCACAATGCCGGCTTTCGGCGCCGGGACGTCCATCGTGGCCTTTTCCGATTCGAGGGTGATCAGCGGCGCGTCGGCGTCGACGCTGTCGCCGACCTTGACGCACAGTTCGATGACCGGGATGAGGCTGAAACCGCCGATGTCCGGGACTTTGACTTCTATTGCTTGACTCATGAAATCGCTCCTTTAGACCGTCATCGGGTTCGGTTTGTTGATGTCGATGCCGTACTTGACGATCGCTTCGGCGACTTTGCTGCGGTCGATGGTGCCCTCGTCGGCGAGTGCCTTTAGCGCCGCGACGGTGATCCAGCGGCGATCGACTTCGAAGAAATGGCGCAGTGCCTCGCGAGTGTCGGAGCGGCCGAATCCGTCGGTTCCGAGCGTGACGTAGCGGCGGTTGATGAACGGACGGATCTGTTCTGCATAGAGCCGGACGTAGTCACTGGCGGCGACGATCGGCCCTTCGGTTTTCCCGAGGCAGCGTTCGACGTGGCTCTGCTTCGGCTTCTCCGAGGGGTGCAGCATGCTCCAGCGCGCGGCGTCATTGCCGTCGCGGGCCAGTTCGTTGAAGCTCGGGCAGCCCCACAGGTCGGCGTCGATGCCCCAGTCGCTCTTGAGCAGATCGGCGGCGGCGATGACTTCGCGGAAAATCGTGCCGGAGCCGAGCAGTTGCACGCGCGGTGCCGGTTGCTTGGCCTTGGACTTCACACCCTTGCGGAAAAGGTACATGCCCTTGATGATGTCCTTTTCGGCGCCCGGCGGCATTTCGGGATGCTCGTAGTTCTCGTTCATCACCGTCAGGTAGTAGTAGACGTCCTCCTGTTCCTGGAACATGCGGCGCATGCCCTCTTGCATGATCACCGCGACCTCGTAGGAGAAGGTCGGGTCGTAGCTGATGCAGTTGGGGATCAGGCCCGAGAGGATCAGCGAGTGCCCGTCCTGGTGCTGCAGTCCCTCGCCGTTGAGCGTCGTGCGTCCGGCCGTGCCGCCGACCAGGAAGCCGCGGGCGCGCTGGTCGCCTGCCGCCCAACACAGATCCATGGTGCGCTGGAAGCCGAACATCGAATAGCAGATGTAGAACGGGATCATCTGCACGCCATGCACCGAGTAGGACGTCGCGGCGGCGATCCAGTCGCTCATCGCGCCGGCTTCGTTGATGCCTTCCTGCAGCACCTGCCCGGTTTTCGATTCCTTGTAGAACATCAGCTGGTCGTGGTCTTCCGGCAGGTACTTCTGGCCCTGCTGGTTCCAGATGCCGATCTGGCGGAACAGGCCCTCCATGCCGAAGGTGCGTGATTCGTCCGGCACGATGGGGACGACGTGGCGGCCGATGTTCTTGTCCTTGAGCATGATGTTGAGGGCGCGCACGATGGACATCGTGGTCGATACCTCGCGGCCCTCGCCGGAAGCGCGCAGCAGGGGCTCGAATGCGGAGAGCGGCGGGATCTCCAGCGGAGCGGCGGAACGGCGGCGTTGCGGCAGGTTGCCGCCGAGCGCGGCGCGGCGCTCGCGCATGTAGGCGAGTTCGTCCGAACCTTCCTCGAACTTGAGGTAGGGCAGCGTTTCGATCTGCTCGTCTGTGATCGGCAGCTTGAAGCGGTCGCGGAAGCCAATCAGCGCGGCGCGGTCGAGCTTCTTCTGCTGGTGCGAGATGTTCATGGCCTCGCCGGCCTCGCCCATGCCGTAACCCTTGACCGTCTTGGCCAGGATCAGCGTCGGCTTGCCCTTGTGCTCGACGGCGGCCTTGAAGGCGCTGTAGATCTTGAAGATGTCGTGGCCGCCGCGATTGAGCAGCCAGATGTCGGCATCCGTCCAGTCGGCAACGAGTTCCTTGAGATCAGGTGTGTTGAAAAATTTCTCGCGCACGTAGGCGCCGTTCTTGGCCTTGAACGTCTGGTATTCGCCGTCGACGCATTCCATCATGCGCTTCTTCAGCAGGCCCTTCTTGTCGCGCTCGAACAGCACGTCCCAGTGGCGACCCCAGACCAGCTTGATCACGTTCCAGCCGGCGCCGCGGAATTCGCCTTCGAGATCCTGGATGATCTTGCCGTTACCGCGCACAGGACCGTCGAGGCGCTGCAGGTTACAGTTGATGACGAAGATCAGGTTGTCGAGCTTTTCTCGCGCGGCCATGCCGATGGCGCCCAGCGATTCGACCTCGTCGGTTTCGCCGTCGCCGAGGAAAGCCCACACCTTGCGGTCCTGGGCCTCGATCGCGCCGCGGCTTTCCATGTAACGCATGAAGCGGGCCTGGTAGATGGCCTGGATCGGGCCGAGGCCCATCGACACGGTCGGGAATTGCCAGAAGTCGGGCATCAGCCAGGGGTGGGGGTACGACGACAGGCCGTTGTCGCCGACTTCCTGGCGGAAGTTGTTCAGTTGTTCCTCGGTCAATTGCCCGAGCTGGAAGGCGCGGGAGTAAACGCCCGGAATCGAATGGCCCTGGAAGAAGATCAGGTCGCCGCCGTGCGTCTCGGTCGGAGCGCGCCAGAACCAGTTGAAACCGACTTCGTACAATGCGGCCGACGAGGCGAAAGAGGCGATATGCCCGCCGACGTTGGTGTTGCGGTTGGCGCGCACGACCATGGCCATGGCGTTCCAGCGGATGAAGTTGCGGATGCGGATTTCCATGCTCGCATCGCCGGGATAGATCGGCTGGCGTTCGACCGGAATGGTGTTGACGTACTCGGTGGTGGCGCTGTAAGGAATGTCGATGCCTTCTTCACGCGCCTCGGCAATCAATTGCTCGATCAGGAAGTGGGCGCGATCGGAACCTTCGTTCTCGATGACGCCGGCCAGAGCTCCCAGCCATTCAAGCGTTTCCTGAGGGTCTGAATCGTCGTTTGCAAGGGGTTGGTATTGTTCTGAAATTGATGCCATGACTTGCCTCCTGGTCAGCAGATGATTGGCTTGCAACGGATTCATTGTAGATGAATGCCGCAAGAGTGAAACGGCCTTGTTCTGGCTAGGGCTGCTTTGCGATTGTATCCGATCTGTCACAATACGCAATGGCGTTTCGTATAGTGAAAAATGGGAACCGAAGCGTCCGACCTCTCTCGGTCGGAAAAAGTTCAATCAGAGGCGTTGCCTGCGTCTTCCGGTTTCAGGTATCGCAACACCGATTCCACGATCATCGTCCTCTGCGCTTCGGCATCGGCCGTGTCCCGCAACGCGGACAACGTCGATGATCCCCTCGGTCGCTGGTGTCGACGCCATCAACTCCGGCCCCATCGACGATGGCAAGGGGGAAAGCGAAGCAGCGGACGACGTGGCTGGTATATCTTTCAGTCCGTCACGTCGAATCTAAACGACTCGACCGAGACAGTCGTTCCCGGCTTGGCCCACAATCCGGTGGAGGCATCCGGAGCTCTCTTTTTGCGCCGCAGTGCCGAACGAACGCCGCGGTTCGCCCGGCTGCGTTGATCAAGTGGCTTACGAAGCCGGCATCTTGGCTGGCGAGCGCGGATCGACGTTGGCTTTCAGGCCACCGCTGAAACTGGTGACGTCGAAGCCATTCTGCGCCAGCACACGCGCAGCAAAATAGCTCATCTTTCCGAAGGCGCAGAGCGTGATGACCGGGCGCGCCGGGTCTAGCTTGCCGAGATTGGCGCGCAGCGTCGGGAACGGAATGTTGATGGCCTTGCCCGGAGCCGGGAAGGCCTCGGCCAGAGGCTTCGGACGTACATCGACCACTTGCACCTGCGGGTCGGTCGGCAACTCGGTGGTGTGTTTTACCAGACCGTCGCGGCGGTTGCACGCGGCAAACCCGGCCAGGTTGATGGCATCCTTCGCGGCGCCGAACGGCGGGGCGTAGGCCAGTTCCAGATGGCACAGATCCTCGACCGTCATGCCTGCCAGTATGGCGGTGGCCAGCACGTCGAGCCGCTTGTCGATGCCTTCGAATCCGCTGGCTTGCGCGCCGAGCAGTCGGCCGCTTTCCGGTTCCCAGAGCACTTTCAGGGTTAGCGGCTTGGCGCCCGGATAGTAGGTTGCATGCTGGTGATCGTTGACCGTAACCGTTTCATAAGCGCGGCCCGCGGCCCGCAGGCGTTTCTCGCTCCAGCCGGTGATGCCGGCGGCGACGTTGAAGACGCGCACGATGGCCGTGCCGAGTGAGCCGGGGTAGGGACGCGACTTGTTGCCAAGGAATACGTGATCGGCTGCCACGCGGCCCTGGCGGTTTGCCGGACCGCCCATCGGAACCACGACCTTGCTTTCGAGTACCCGGTCGGCTGTTTCGACGGCGTCACCGGCAGCGTAGATGCAGGGGTCGGAAGTGCGCTGGAATTCATCGACGACGATATGGCCGCGTGGGCCCAGCTGCAATCCGGCGGCAGCGGCGAGATCGGTATCCGGCTTGACGCCGATCGACAGGATGACCATGTCGGCGTCGAGCACTTTTCCGGAGTTGAGGTGGCAGCGAACGATGTCCTCGCCAGACTCGAAACGGGCTACACCATCGCCAAGCGTGACGCCGACGTCGTTGTGGCGCAATTCGCTCTCGAGCAGGGCCGTCATCGGCCCATCAAGCTGTGGGAACACCTGCTGCTGAAGTTCGACCAGTTGTACCGACAGTCCCTTGCGATGCAGTTGCTCGGTCATCTCCAGACCGATGAAACCAGCGCCGATGACCACGGCGCGCATCCCCGTTTCCGTCGCTGCGGCGATGCGATCCATGTCCTGCAGGTTGCGCAGCGTCAGGATGCGCGGATCGTCGATGCCGGGAATGGGCGGGCGCAAGGGGGAAGCGCCGGGGGCGAGCATCAGCGTATCGTACGATTGCCATTCGCTGGCGCCGCTATCGACGTGGCGGATCTCCACCCGCTTATTGGCGCGGTCGATGCGCACTGCTTCGCAGTGGGTACGTACGTCCAGATTGAGCATGCCCTGCAACGTCGCCGGAGTCTGCACGGCGAGCGCGTCGCGCGCGGCAATCTCGCCGCCGACATAATACGGGAGGCCGCAGTTGGCAAAGGATACGTCCGGACCGCGTTCGATGATCATGATCTCGGCGCCTTCGCACAGGCGGCGGGCTCGAGCGGCGAACGATGCTCCGGCGGCCACGCCTCCGATGACCAGAAGTTTCGGTGTATTCATGGGATTCCTCAAAAAATAGGGAAGGTTGTCGATCGACGAATTCTTGTGTGTTGATAAGTATATTAGTAATTTATATTAATGGCAAAAGCCAAATATATATCGGCCGATCTTCTGTCGTGCCATTGCACTATTTGGTGCCGCGTATTTGCCAGGTTGCCGCACGAGAGTAAATTAGTGTTAGCATATGCCAGAAATCATTCGCAGGAGAAAGGCAATGGCGTTGAGCTTCACCCGGCGTGCCGCAGAAGAAGTGTGCAACTACCTCGATGAACGCGGAGGCGGTCTGGGAATTCGTGTCATCGTGCAATCTTCCGAGTGTTCCGGCATGGCCTATCGGCTCGTGTTTGTCGATGAACCGGATGAAGGAGACGAGGTCTTCGAGAGTCATGGTGCAAGAATCTACGTTGATCCCAAGTCGCTTGCCTGGCTGCAGGGTACGGTGATCGATTTCGTACAGGCCGGCGAAGATAGCGGGTTTGCCTTCAACAACCCGAATGTCAGCAGCCAGTGTGGATGCGGCGAGAGCTTCTATGTCTGAGTCTGCGTCTCGTGGCCGAATCCGGCGGCTGATAGAATTGCCCAGAACTATTCAAGACAAGTACTGAGGGAGCGGCGTCATGATTGTTGAATTGGCACTTAACTCCGAGCGCAAGATGGCGCGTTCCTTGATCGAAGGGAGCGGATTGACGTTCGAGGAAGGCGTGGACGTCATGTACGGCATCTACGAGAACGAACAACTCGTGGCGACCGGTTCGCGCGCCGGCAATATTCTTAAGATGCTGGCCGTGGCGCCCGAGCATCAAGGCGGAGCAGTGCTGGGGGAACTGGTGACCGAACTCGTGATGAGCGGCCAACGAGCCGGGCACGACTCCCTTTTCGTTTATACCAAGCCGGAGTTCGTTTTCTCGTTTCAGGCGCTGAACTTCACCTTGCTCGCCGCCCAGGAGAAAGTGGCTTTGCTCGAATACGGCAAGGGGCTATCCAAGTGGCTGGAATCGAACAAGGGCTTGGTGCGCCCGGGGCTGAACGGCGCCGTGGTGGTGAACTGCAATCCGTTTACCAACGGACACCTCTACCTGATCGAGAGCGCGGCACGGCGGGTGGATAATCTGTACATTTTCGTCGTCAAGGAAGACCGCTCGGTGTTTCCTTTCGAGGTTCGTTACCGCCTGGTCGAGCAAGGCGTGCGCCATCTGTCCAACGTCATCCAGCTTGATACCTCGCGCTATATCGTCAGCGGAGCGACCTTCCCCACCTATTTCCTGAAGAAGGACGACCCCGTCGCGCGCATCCAGATGGAGCTCGATGTGACCCTGTTCGCTTCGAAGATTGCGCCATTCTTCGGCATCACGCGGCGCTTTGTCGGCACCGAGCCGAACTGCCCGCTGACCGGAGGCTACAACATGGCCATGCAGCGGATCCTGCCCGCACACGGCATCGAACTCGAAATCATCGAACGCAAGCAGGCAGAAACCGGCGTGATCAGCGCTTCCAAAGTGCGCGAGCTGGTCGGCAAGGGCGATTTTGCCGGCCTTGCCGACTACGTTCCTCCGACGACGCGGGCCTACCTGGAGAGCGACGAGGCGACGACTATTCGCGAGCGCTTGCAGAATGACTTCAAGAAAAAATCGCTCAGCGGGTGCTGATCGACCACGCCTCAACCTTCCGGCCGTAGCGCACCAATGGTTATTTTCTGCCCGGCCCTGCCGGGTGTGACCATCGTTTCGCCGAATTCCCGTTGTAGCCGCTCGGCGACGAGCGCTCCGGTGCAATGGCAGGGAATCAGGAAGTCCGGACGACACTCGGCGAGGAACTTCCGCGTGGCCTGCAGGCGTTCCTCGCCGGCATTCAGCAGGTGCAGCCCGCCGATGATTCCATGTACCTGCTCGATTCCGGAGATCCTGCGGATATGGCTGATCGTATTGATCAATCCCGAGTGGCAGCAGCCCGTCAGGATGACCAGGCCTTCGGTTGTCTCGAACCACAGAGAGAGATCGTCGTTGATGAGATCGGGCCGTGCCTTGTTCGCATCGAGGTAGAACGGTCCGCCGGTGTCCTCGAACGGGGTGATTCGCGGGACCGGGCCGGTCACGCCGATGCCCGGCCTGAGGTAGCGGTATGCGTCGAGTTCGATGCGCTGCCCGGCGGGCAACGCATCAAGTTCCTGCAGAACCGCGGGAACGATGCCGGACTGCCTGGGCGCCTGCTCGGGATGGCAACTGTAGCGGCAGGTCGTCGCGCCTTTTCCGTAGATCACCGGCGCATGGGCGTTGGCCGCCAGAAACGCCGGAATGCCTCCGGTGTGGTCGTAATGGCCGTGGCTCAGGATCAGCATCGCCGCCTTTCCCAGATCGATGTCGAGAACACGGGCGTTGTGTTCAAGGGCCGTTCCCTGTCCGGTATCGAATAGGAAACACTCGCCGCCCGTTTCTATCCAGGCGGCGAAGCCGTGTTCGGCGATCAGGTCGGGCGGTGTTTCATTCTCGACCACCAGGGTAATTTCTATCGTGTTGAGGGCCATGGCTTGAATGAGGTAGGAATGCGGGTTGAAGGATGGCATGGACAGGCGCAGTTGAATTTTGGCATATGCCATCCTAAAAGGGGAGTGAAGTTTCCATCCGTGCCTGCCGGTGAGCACAAGACGTCTGAAACGCACCGTCGGCGTTAAGATACGCGTCTCGTCACGTATTCTCAGCGCTTCTCGCTTCGTGAAACTACTTCGGCGTTTTTACCCCGTAGCCGCTTTTTTCGCCGGTTTTGTCGCGGATGCGCTGACCATCGGGCAGCGCGTCACCGTGCTGGACTTCTGGCGCCTGGGCGGTTATCTGTTCGGAGCGGCCATTTTTGCGTTGTGGCTGGCGTGGCGCCATTTGCAGGAGAAAACGCCTCCTCCTCCGGCCGATCGATTGCCCGGGAAAATCGCGCGGCTGATATGGCAAGCGCCGTATCTGCTCATCCAGTTCTTCTACGGAGGCGTTTTTTCCGCGCTGTTCATCCTGTATTTCAGGAGTTCCGGGCACCTCGGTTCGTGGCTGACGGCGGCCGTGCTCGGCGGGCTGCTGGTGGCCAACGAATTCGCAGGCGACCGTTACGGGAGGCGTTTCACCCTGACGTGGTCGCTGTTTGCCCTCAATGCCATCCTGCTCCTGAATTTCGTGTTGCCGCATCTGGCCGGAAGCCTTGATCCCCTGTGGTTCTATGCCTCGACGATGACCGGGGTCGTGCTGGCGCACGGCCTGCGCCTGATGGCGCCCGGGCGGCCAGGCCGCATCCTGCCCGCGTGGGGAATCGCCGTGACATTGCTGCTGGCCTGGAATCTCGGCATGATCGCGCCGGTCCCCCTGGTCAAGCGCGACATGGCGGTGGGGCACGATTTCGAGCGGGCGGGTGATCGTTTCCTCCTGCGGGTCGAACAGGCTTCCCCGTGGCAGTTTTGGCGAGATCAGTCGTCGGTGGTCCATGTTGCGGAAGGCGGGCGGTTGTACGGCGTGTCAGCCGTCTATGCTCCGCTGCGGGTTGCGGCTGACCTCGAGCATCGCTGGGAAGTGAGGAAAAACGGAGGCTGGCGGCTCGTGTATCGCGACCGTTTCCGCAGCACGGGTGGTCGCGAACGAGGCTTTCGCGGCTACTCCTGGGTGCTCAATCCGAAGCCGGGGGACTGGCGCTTTATCGTCGGCACGCAGGATGGGCGAACGATTGGCCTGCTGCAGGTGCGCGTCGAGCGGGGCGATCCGGGAATGGAGCTCCGGGAGGAGCGAGAGTTCTGATGTGAAACGGATATTCCGTCATGACGCATTTTTGTAACATTTCTGCACTAGACTGATATGTACGTGTGATTTCATTAGGAAAAACGATGGTTGTCAGAAAGTCTCCACCCCCTTTGTCGCCCGTTGTGGTCGAACCTGCGGCGAAAAAGCGGATCAGCAAACCACGCGCCCGGGTCGTTTCGGAGACTCCCGTCGAGGCCAAACCTGCATTGCCGGCGAGTGCCGCCCCTGCTGCGCCCGAGTCCTCTCCCCCCGCGAAGAAGCGCAAGCGTCTGGCCAAGGCCTTTTCGCGGCCGCTCGACAAGGTTCTGAGGAAGCAAGCCGAACCGGTGCGCGAGCGTTTTACGCTGTTGCGCGGCGAGTATGACCAGTTGGTAAGAATCAAGAAGCAACTGGCCGACCAGGGCGTCGAGGTCAAGAAGAGCGATCTGCTTCGGGCCGCGCTGGGCCTGCTTTCGGTGAAGTCCGACGAGGAAATCAAAGCGCTGTTGACGGTGCTTCCGCCGTTGCGCTGATAGTCGCAGGCTTTTGTCAGCCGGCGCGGCGGATGATCTGCAAGGTTGCCCCCGTCTGCCTCCAGATCAGCGATTCATCCGCCAGTGCGGCGGCGCTCAGCCGGTTTTTGCTGAGCCATCGGCGCGGCAATTCGAGCCGGTAAGCATGGCCCTGATGGCTGAGCCGGAGGTCGGGCAGGATGGAATCGCTGCGCGATCGGTGCAACAGGGTGGCCAACCGCAGACAGATCAGGAGATGCCAGAGTGTGTCGTCCGGTGGCACGTCCGCCAGCTTGAGCAGGTTTCCGCGTTGGCCGAGCACCAGATGCGACAGGCGCGACTGGTCCTTGCGCGAGAAGCCGGGCATGTCGGCCTCGCCGATGATGTAGGCGCCATGCTTGTGAAACCCGCCGTGCGCGATCGACAGGCCGATCTCGTGCAATTGCGCGGCCCAGCGCAGGAAACGCCGGTCGTCTTCATGAGCGGGGTCGCCCGGGTCGAGCAATTGTCCCAGCAAGGCCAGCGCTGCCTTTTCCACCCGTTCCGCCTGACGCAGGTCAACGCGATAGCGGCGCGTGAACTGTCGCACGGAAGTGTCGCGCATGTCGTGCTGGTGGAAGCGCCCGAGCATGTCGTACATGACTCCCAGGCGCAGGGCGCCGCGCGCCGGCTGCATCTGCGGAATATCGAGGTGGGAAAATATGGCGCTCATGATGGCGGCCCCGGCGGGCAGGACAGTCAGCCGGTCAGTCGGCAGGCCGTCCAAAGCCAGGGCTTCAGGAGAGCCGGCGCGGATCATCAGTTCGCGCAGGTGACCCAGCCCTTGGCGAGTGATGCCGGTCGTCCCGCCGGGATTGAGCGAATTGAGTTCAAGGATCCGGGCGATGGCCCGTGCCGTTCCCGAGGAACCGAAGGCCGTGCCCCAACCGAAGCGGCGATAGTTGACGGCAATGCTCTCGATCTCGCTGGCGGCTGCCATTTCTGCTTCGCGAAAGCTCCGTCGGGTGACCTTGCCGTCAGGAAAGTGGATGTGCATGAAGCTGACGCACCCCATGCGCAGGGATTCCATGAGCAGCGGTTCGTTTCTCCGCCCGATGATGAACTCCGTCGATCCTCCGCCGACATCGACGACCAGGCGCGTTTGTTCGCTGGGCGGGAGCACATGATGCGCACCGATGTAGATCAGGCGAGCTTCCTCACGCCCCCGGATGACCTCGATGGGGAAGCCGAGCGCCTCTTCGGCGCGCGGAAGAAATACATCGGCATTCCTGGCGACGCGCAGTGCGCTGGTCGCTACTGCGCGTACCGACTCCTTCCGAAATCCGCGCAGACGCTCGCCGAAGCGTGCCAGTACGGCAAGCGCTCGCATCTGCGCCGCCTCGTCGAGTTGCTTGCCGGCTGTCAGGCCGGACGCGATCCGCACCGTGTCCTTGATCGAATCCAGCGGGTAGATCTGGTCATCGACGACGCGTCCGACCTGCAGACGGAAGGTGTTGGAGCCCAGGTCGACGGCGGCAATCTCCCGATAGGTGCTGCCGGAATACTCTCCCGGCGCCGGTTCCGGGTCGGCCAGCAAGGTTCCGGACGAATGATTGATCCGGACATTGTCGTCCATGCGGCGAAAGGGAGGAGTTTCGAGGGTCGGGAACACGGCGTGCCGGCGGTGGGACGGCGGGTAATCAGATCAGCACGATATCTGCCGCGCAGACATCGATGCGCCGATTGGCTCCGTAACAGATCAGGCGGCTCATCTGGCGGTCGATGGCGGCAACCAGAAAGCAGTTGTCCTCGTGATCGACGAAGATTCTTCTGCTCCCCTTGATTCGCTCCAGGGCGCGCTGTTTCAGGCGCACGATACGACCTACGTATTTTTCGAGTTTTTGCATTTTGCGGTGCTGGACAGTGCTTGATGACGCCGTGATTCTGGAACGCGAGTGTTACATGCTGATGACGCGGATTGTTGCAGCAATATGGCTGTAACCATCGGCCGTTAGGATCTGCCGGTCTTTTCATTCTTGCAGACCCACACATGAAATCCCTGTTCGTTCCCGCCGTCTGGCTCGTTGGTCGCCTTTCCTACCGCCACAAGCTGTTGCTGACGGCAGTCGTGTTTCTCCTGCCGTTGCTTCTGTTTTCCGGACTGCTGGTGTCTGAGCATCAGGGCCAGCTCGAGGTTACGCGGCGCGAGCGGGTGGGCCTGGATCTGCAATTGCCGGCGCTCGAACTGCTGGTTGCGGCGCATGACTACCATGCCGCCTCGCAAGCGATAATGGCCGGGGACGAATCCTACAGGTCGGCGCAGACCGAACGGCGCGCGTTCGTCGCCGAGCGCCTGCGTGGGTTGCACGAACTGACGCGCACCGGTATCGGAGAAGAACTGGCTGGTGCTGCCTGGCTCCCGCTTCGCGAATACTGGGAGAAATATTCGGCCGGCGGCGAGGATGCGGCCGATGCCCTCAACGCGCAACTGGAGTTCAACCGGCTTTTGCGCCAGGGCCTGACCCTCGTCTCGGATCGCAGCGGAATTCGCGCCGACGGCGACCCGGCCGTGGCCGCCCTGGTCGATTCGTTGTCGATCAAGCTGCCGCTGCTGCTCGAAAGCCTCGGCGTGGCCCGCGATATCGGTCTCGGCGCCGTGGCTGGCAAGCGCCTCAAGGCAATACTGCGCAATCGCCTGCTGGTGGTGCGCGGCGGCATCGATCCGCTGGTTTCATGGAACCTTGAGAATATCGAGAAGGCCGGCGCTCTCCGGCCCGCGCTGGCCGCAGGTCTGGAAACGCCGGCGTCCGCCTTGGGTACGGCGCCCCTCGCCCTGCAGGAACTGTTGACCACCAAGGTCATCGATACGAGCGATTTCGATATTTCTCCGGCGGACTATGATGGTCCCGGAATTATGGCCATGGCTGCGGTGCTGGACATGGCGCGCGCCATCGTGCCTGGAGTCGACCGCGTGCTCGATGCGCGCATCAACGACCTGATGCTGAAGCGCAACACCATCCTGGCCATCATCGGCGTGGTTCTCCTGCTGCTTGGATACGGATTTACCGGCGCCTACATGTCGATCATGCGTGGCATCGAGGATCTGAGCGCGGCGGCGAAGCGGATGGCCGCCGGAGATCTCAGTGTGCGCGTCACCCCTCGCTCGTCCGATGAAGCGGCGGAAATGGCCCGCTACTTCAACGAGATGGCCGCGAGTTTCGGAGGATTGATCCGCGATACGCTTGTTGCCGCCCGGGAGCTGAACGGTTCGGTGGACCGCGTCAATGCGTCGAGTCGGCAGATCGAAAACGCCACTGAACGGCAGAACGAGGCCGCCGCCCGCACGGCCAGCGCCGTCCAGCAATTGACGGTGTCGATCCATGAAGTGGCGGAGCGTGCCCGCGATACCGAACGCGTGACGGTGGAGGCCGACGAGGCGACGCGTCGGGGGGCCGAACATGCGGCCGGAGCCGCCCGCGAGATGGCGGGCATTGTCGCCGGCGTGAACGAGGCCGTGTTGGCGATTCAGGACCTGGAGAATCAGTCGCTTGAGATCGGCCAGGTGGTGCGGGCCATCCGCGAAATTGCCGAGCAGACCAATCTGCTCGCACTCAACGCGGCCATCGAGGCGGCGCGCGCCGGCGAGCATGGACGGGGCTTTTCCGTCGTGGCCGACGAGGTGCGGAAACTCGCCGAGCGTACGCGCAGGGCGACGACCGATGTGGCGGGAACCATCGAGGCGATCCAGGAGAACATCCAGGCGGCGGTGGTTTCGATGCGCCGCAGCAGCGATCAGGTACGCGGCAGTGCCGGCGTGGTCGACGAACTCAGCGAACTGCTCGCCCGCATGCGCGAGACGGTAAGCGTTACGGCCCGGCATATCGAGGAAATCGCCCACGCCACGACCGAGCAGAGCAACGCCGGCAACGAGATCGCACGCAATACCCAGGAAATTTCGGGCATGGCCGAGGAGTGTCATGCCTCGGCCCAGACTACCAGCGCGTCCTCGCGGACACTGGCCGGTCTCGCGACACGGTTGGAGGAGTCGGTTGCCTGCCTGTCGGTGTGAAGCCGGCGTTGGCCTGTGAGCGCTCCGCCCGTACCCTCTACGCGTCAGTGCTGAATCTGGGTGAACTGGTTTTGCAGGAAATGGACGACGGCTTTCGACAAGCCGGAACGCTTCATCCACCGATAGGTGGCCTCTGCGGCATAAGGCGCCGCGGCCGTTATGACGAGCAGTGCGTTGA
>JARKPC010000213.1 GCA_029975435.1 Propionivibrio sp.
ATGGCTGGGCATCGCTGCCCGCTTCTCCACAATGAGTCCGGAAGAACAACGCCGCATCCAGGGCCAGATGCAGGAATGGCGAAAACTGACTCCCGATGAGCGGCGCATGGCGCGCGAGAACTACAAGACGGCAAGCCAGCTCCCTGCCGAGAAAAAACAGGAACTGAAACAAAAGTGGGAGGAGTATCAGAATCTCCCCGACGAGGAAAAGGAAAAGCTGAAGAAGCAGGCATCGAGCATGCCCGCGAAATCTGCATTGCCGGGAACGCCGGCCAGCACCGCGGCACCAGGCGCTGCCTTGCTGCTTCCGTCTGATCAGGCCAAGCCCTCCCCGCTTCCTCCAGTCCCGGCAAAGCCCTGATGACTTCTTTGCGGCCAGCAGTCCCTGCCGGCCTGGCCCGCCGCCTGGCCAGCATGGGCTATGAATTGTTGTTGCTGCTGGGCGTTCTCGCGCTCACACTGTTGCTGCCGCACGTACTGATCGGACATTTCCTGCATCGGCTGGCGACTCCCTTTGTCCTCTGGGCGCACCTGTTCCTTGTTCTACTGGTCTATTTTTTGTGGTTCTGGACTCATGGCGGCCAGACCTTGGCGATGCGCACCTGGCGACTCAAGTTAGTTACTCGCTCGGGGAATCCGCTTCGGCCGGCACAGGCGCTGTTGCGCTTCCTGTTGTGCTGGCCAAGCCTCGGGATATTCGGCTTCGGGATACTGTGGGCGCTGGTTGATCCGGAAAGACAATTCCTGCAAGACCGGATCGCCGGAACGCGAATCGTCTTTCGCTGACCCCCCCTTCAGCGCCGCTCAAACCACCCGATCAATCCAACGGCTGCCAGCATGAAAAGTGCAGACGGCGCAATCGCGCTGAGGAAAGGCGACCAACTATTGATCGCTCCGAGATTGGAAAACAGGCCGTTGAGCATGTGAAACAGAACGCCGATCATCACCCCGGCAAAGATCTTCAGACTGACACCGCTGACCCGGTTGTGGGTATAGCCGAATGGCAGAGCCAGAGCCACCATGACCAGCGTGGCCAACGGATAGACCACTTTTTTCCACATGGCGATATCATATCTCTGCGTTTTCTGCTTGTTCTCGGACAGATGCCTCGTATAGGCCGACAGATGCAGCAACGACATGCGCTCGGGCGAGACCATGAGCACGGAGAGAATGTCCGGATTGAGCGCCGAGCGCCACTCCATGTCAGGCATTCTAACCAGTTCGGCACGGTCGTCGCTGATGTTGGTACGCACGACCCCCGACAACCGCCAACTGGCCGGAGGCACATAAACGCCCTCTTCCGCTTCGGTCACCGAGCGCAATCGGGCTTTCTGGTCAAAATCATATATCCGCACCCCTTTGAGACGGGTATCCGGCAAGACCGTATGGACGTTGATGAAACTGCGTTCATCCCTTACCCACAAGCCGCTACGCAATTCGCGCGCCACGGCCTTGCCCTTCCCCTGAAGCTTCAACTGCTGGGCAAAGCGTTCCGCGGGAGGAGCCACCACTTCACCGATCACGAAGGTCACCAGTGCAAACACGGCCGCCACAGCCAGAAGAATCGACAGCAGCTTTTTCGTAGACATTCCGGATGCGCGAAGCACAGTGATTTCCGAATGCCGCGCCAGCGTCGACAGGGCATATAGCGTCCCGATCAAGACGGCGACAGGCATCAACTCATAAACTCTCCCCGGCAGGCGCAGGGCAACGAATGCGACGGCGTGATGCAGCTGATATGAAGCGATGCTGCCGACGTTCTTCACCTCGTTGATCATGTCGAAGAAGCCAAACAGCGCAAGAAAAGCCACCAGCACCAGCAATATCGCGCCGGATACTTCACGCGCCAGATAACGACGGTAGATTTTCATCGGAAGAATCTTGCGAAGGAAAGCACCGCGATCCGGCGGAAGAACAGAAGCGGCAGCAGGCAGCACATGAAAAGATGCACCCCGAGCAAGGCGCCAAGGAAGGAGACCCGGCTGCTGGCCACCCAGGCTTGCCCAACTGTCATCAGGTTGTTATATACAAGATAGGCAAACACCGCCAGCAACATATTGGCCGAGCGACCGGCACGCGGATTGACAAAAGAAAGCGGTATCGCCAGCAACGCCAGGATCACGGCAGATACTGGAACACCGATGCGCCAAAACAACTCCGCCAGGTAAGCAGGCCCCCCGTTTTTTATGAGCTCCGCGGTCGCCGTGTTGGTTGGCGTTCTTTCGATGCCTCTTGCCTCCTTTGTTTCGACCCGTACGGCGTAGCGTGCATATTCCATTATCCTGAATTCGGCAGAACCGGGCTCCACTTCATAGCGACGCCCATTTTCGAGGATGATGAAGCGGTCGCCATTACTGGCGATTTCCTGGTACCCGGTGGCCGCCATGGTCACGCCGAGGCGCTGGTTCTGCACCGAACTCACAAACACGTTCGTGACATGGCTCTCGTCGTCGGCGACCCCTTCGACAAAAACGACCCTGTCTCCCGAAGACGATTCCTGAAATGCGCCTGGCGTCGCCTGGCCGGCATCCCGCCGCGATTCCAGGTTACCGCGATACTCGGCGCTCTGCGACAGCGCCCACGGCGAAACGAAGAGCGACAGGCCGGCAATCGCCACCACCAGGGGCAGAATGAAGACCAGAACCGGACGCACCCAGGCGAGCAGGGACACCCCGGAGGAAAACCACACCACCATCTCGGAATCCCGGTAACTGCGCGACAGCGCCAGCAGGATGGCGATGAAAGAAGACAACGAGAGCAGCGTGGGAATGAAATTGATCGCGGAGAATCCGAGCAGGGCGACCACTGCTTCAGGTGCAATCGATCCTTCCGCCGCATTTCCCAACAGACGAATCAACTGGGTAGTCAGCAGGATGGCGAACAGGGCGATGAATACGCCGGCAGCCGACTGGGTGAATTCGCGCCGAATGGCACGCTGAAAGATCATTTTTTGACTTGGAAGAAAAACTGCAGTGATAATCGGCTTCTGCAAACCCGCGTAGGAGAAGCCGTTGGAATTTAGCATAAAAAGCAAGGCCTCGGAGAAGCAGCGCACTGGCTGCATCGTCATCGGCGCGTTCGAAACGCGCAAATTTGCGGCCGGCGCCGACTCGTTCGGCAAGGACACGCAGCGCTCCCTCGCCGAAATCCTGGCCCGTGGCGATATGGACGGCAAGGCCGGGACAACTCTGCTCCTGCACAATGTTCCCGCACTCCCCGCCGAGCGTTTATTGATAGTCGGCCTCGGCAAGGAGAAGGAGTTCCACGACAAGGAATACTGCGCGGCCATCCGCACGGCGGTAAAAGCGCTCAAGGACACCGGGACGCCCGATGCCACGCTTCTCCTGACGCAGATTCCGGTCAAGAAGCGGAGCGCTGCCTGGCGCATTCGCCAGGCAGCCATGGTGGCCAGTGAAGCGCTGTATCGGTTCGACCGCTTCAAGAGCAAGAAGGAAGCCCCCCGCCCCCTCGACAGACTGATTTTTTCCATCGATGAAAAGGTCAAGGAAGTACACGCCGCGCAGGCATTGGCGCAAGGGCTGGCGATTGCCGATGGCGTTGCCTTGGCCAGGACGCTGGGCAACCTGCCCGGAAACGTGTGTACGCCGACACACCTCGCCGAAACCGCGCAGCAAATATCCCACGACCATTCCCTCGAATGCCTGGTACTCGAACGGCCCGATATGGAAGCGCTGGGCATGCATTCACTGCTCTCGGTGGCCAAGGGGTCGCACCAGCCGCCCAAGCTGATCGTCCTGCACTACAAGGGCGGCAAGGCGGGCGACAAGCCCGTGGTACTGGTCGGAAAGGGCATCACCTTCGACACCGGCGGAATTTCCCTCAAGCCCGGTGAAGGCATGGACGAGATGAAGTTCGACATGTGCGGCGCCGCCAGCGTATTGGGCACCCTCAAGGCCGTGGCGCTGATGAAACTGCCTATCAACCTGACGGTGATCGTCCCGAGCGTTGAAAACATGCCCGGCGGCGCCGCCAGCAAGCCGGGCGACATCGTCACTTCGCTTTCCGGCCAGACTATCGAGATCCTCAACACTGATGCCGAAGGCCGCCTGATCCTGTGCGACGCCTTGACCTACGCCGAACGCTTCAACCCGAAAGCAGTCATCGATGTCGCCACGCTGACCGGCGCCTGCGTCATTGCGCTGGGACACGTCGCCACCGGCTTGTTCGCCAACGACGATGAATTGGCCAGCGAACTGCTCGGCGCCGGCACCGTCGCCGCCGACCGCGCCTGGCAGATGCCGCTATGGGACGACTACCAGGAACAACTCAAGAGCAATTTCGCTGACATGGCCAACATCGGAGGACGGCCGGCCGGCAGCGTTACCGCGGCCTGCTTCCTGTCGCGATTTGCCGGGAAATTCGCCTGGGCGCACCTCGACATCGCTGGAACCGCCTGGAAATCCGGGGCGGAAAAGGGTGCGACGGGACGGCCTGTACCGTTGCTGGCGTATTTCCTGCTCGAACGTGCCGGGAAACTGCATTGACGCAGATTTTTTTCTATCACAACGCCGCCGACCGGATCGCGGCGACCGCGGCCCTGCTCGGCAAGGCCTTCCGGCAGGGGAAAGCGGTTCTTGTCTATGCGCCGGAAGCGGAAATCGCCGGTGCGCTTGACCGGCACCTGTGGACCTCCCCGCCGACCGGCTTCGTTCCGCACGTGCGCAGCACTTCGCCCCTGGCCGGTGAGACACCGATCGTCATCACGGAAGACCCGGCCTCGGCGGGACAACACGAGCGGCTGCTCAATCTCTCGCCGGAGATACCCCCCGGGTTTTCGCGCTTCGACAGCGTCATCGAGGTTGTCGGACGGGACGACGGCGAACGCCTGGCGGCGCGGGAACGTGTCAAGTTCTACAAGGACCGTGGTTACGCCATCCAGTATTTCGATCTTGCGGAGAAGTCCTGATGAACAGTCATGACGATAGCAGCGAAAACACCGTGCTTCCGATCCGCCGGCGGCGCAGCTTCCTGGCCACGCGGCGTGACGACAATCTCGAGGCCGACACCATTCCGATGGCAACGGCAAAAATGGCGGAGGAGGACGACATCC
>JARKPC010000216.1 GCA_029975435.1 Propionivibrio sp.
TATTCACGAAGGTCTTCTTCTGCTCGACATTGGGCAACTCGCCGTGCTTGAGCAAATAAGCCACGTCGAGGAATTCACATTTTTCCGCCAGTTGCTCGATCGGATAACCGCGATAGAGAAGCTCCCCCTTGTCGCCGTCGATGAAAGTGATTGTCGACTCGCAGGCGGCGGTGGACAAGAAACCGGAGTCATACGTGAACAATCCGGTTTTGGCGCCCAGCGTTCGGATGTCGATACAGTCATTGCCATGCACCGGGGACATGATCGGAAACTCAACCGGCTCACGGCCTTCGATAATCAGGGTTGCTTTGCGTTCGGATGCCATCGGGTCTCTCCCAGTCAGGTTGTTTGTCGATTCAACGGTCAGATGCAGCGGATCACTCGGGTCTCACTTTACGAAGCATGCTTATTACTTGTGCCTGCACAGGGTTCTTGCACTCACGTTTTCCGGTAACCAAGGGCCAGAGTTCGATGTCTTGCAGTTCGGCCAGTTCCGCGAAAGCGGTCGCCTGCTCGGGGCTCAGGTTCGAAAAGTGCTTGTCAAGAAAGTTCCCCAACAAGACATCCATTTCCAACTGGGCCCGATGCGTGCAAATCCAGCGCAGGCGTTTCAGTTCAACTTCGCTCAGCATGACGTTTCCTCCGTTGTCCAATCGTCAAATGGCACATTGCCTTCATCCCAATTCATTGTGATAGTGGCAGTTTCTTGTCGAATAGAAACCTCGCCTCCACTCCACAGGTTTGTCGCCGTAGGTAAAGGTGACCCGCTCCGCCAGCAACAAGGGTGCCCCTTCTGCGACCTGCAACGCCTCGGCACTCACCTTGTCCGCCGAGACGGCGCGCAGCCTCTCGTTGGCACGGATGGCACGCACCCCGAAGCGACTCTCGAACAGGCTATAGAGCGACGACTCGGCCGAGTTCAGCACATCCATGGTCAGTTCCGAAAACAGCCCGCCAGGCAAATAGATCTCGTCGAAAGCCGCCGGATCCTCGCCAATGCGCAGCAAGCGGCGCACGATGATGACCAGCGCTCCGGGTTCGAGCCCAAGATGGCGCGCCACGTCGGCCCCGGCCTTGGCCCGCCAGCACGCCAGTGGAACATTGCTGACCGGCCTGGGTTCCCCGTCGTTCGGCGCCAGACACAGGAAACGGGCAAACGAGTCGGGATCGCTGTGAGTGGCGACAAATGTGCCCTTTCCCTGGCGTCGGATCAGCAGGTTCGCGCTGACCAATTCGTCGATGGCCTTGCGCACTGTTCCTTGGCTGACCCCGTAACGCACTGCCAATTCGGCTTCGCTCGGCAGGGCGACACCGGGTTTCCATTCCCCGATCTCCAAGCTTCGCGTGATCAGACCGACCACCTGTTTGTACAGCGGCCGGAACGCAAGCGCAGGAGTAGTTGTCGAAGGGCTCATAATTTTAATGTGTAGCACGATTCAGAAACACCGTCCAACCTATGTCTTATGTCTTATATATGATACAAGTCTATTAATCAACATTTGACACCAGCCAAGCTTCGCACTTATGATCGCGGGCAGTTTTTTACCCGCCTTGGATCCCCCGGTTTTCGACAGCAGCCATCTGTCCCTGACCGTCATCTTTGATTTTTTGTTATCCATAGGAGTCGCATCATCATGTCAAAAGCCCCCGTCCGCGTTGCAGTCACTGGTGCCGCCGGCCAGATCGGTTACAGCCTTCTTTTCCGCATCGCCTCCGGTGAAATGCTCGGCAAGGACCAACCCGTCATTCTTCAACTGCTCGATCTGCCGCAAGCCCAGAAAGCCTGCCAGGGCGTCATCATGGAACTCGACGATTGCGCGTTCCCGCTCCTGAAAGGCGTTTTTGCCACGGATGATCCGGCCGCGGCATTCAAGGATGCCGACATCTGCCTGCTCGTCGGCGCCCGCCCGCGCGGCCCCGGCATGGAGCGCTCCGACCTGCTGGCCGCCAACGGCGCCATCTTCACGGTCCAGGGCAAGGCCATCGCCGAAAACGCCAAGGAGGACGTGAAGGTTCTCGTCGTCGGTAACCCGTGCAACACCAACGCCTACATTGCCGCTGCCGCCGCGAAGAAAGTCGGCCGCACCAACCCGGCCAACTACCACGCCATGCTGCGCCTCGACTACAACCGCGCTGCTACCCAACTGGCCACGAAGAGCAGCCGTCCGGTCGAAAGCCTCAAAAAGCTGGTCGTGTGGGGCAACCATTCCCCGACGATGTACGCCGATTACCGCAACTGCACGTCGAATGGCGATAGCGTTCCGGCGCTGATCAACGATCCGGTGTGGAACAACGACGTCTTCCTGCCGACCGTCGGCAAGCGCGGCGCTGCCATCATCGAAGCACGCGGCGCCTCCTCCGCCGCATCGGCCGCCAATGCCGCCATCGGCCACGTCCGCGACTGGGTCAACGGTTGCGACGACTGGGTCACCATGGGCGTTCCGAGCGACGGCTCCTACGGCATCCCGAAGGGCATCGTTTTCGGTTTCCCGTGCGAGTGCAAGAACGGTTCGTACAAGATCGTTCAGGGCATCGAGATCGACGCCTATTCGCAGGAAAAGATCAACAAGACGCTCAAGGAACTGACCGACGAAGCCGATGCGGTCAAGGACATGCTCTAAGCAAACTGTCCTTCGACAACGGAAAGCCGCAGCGGGTCTGCGGCTTTTTTTCGTCCATGGGGAATGGGGCTCACGGTAAAATATCCCTTTTCCCATCTTCTTTCCTGGAATCCTGTCATGCGACATCCCAGCGACGTTCTTTTCCCCGGCGAAAAGCCATTCCCGATCATGCCCGCCGTCGACCATTACGCCGGATCGGAGAAATTGATGAAGAAGGCGCTACAGCTGCAGAACGAACTGGGCCCGATCTTCGACATCACCTGCGATTGCGAGGATGGTGCCCATGCCGGTGCCGAGCGCGAGCACGCGGAGATGGCCGCCGGCATCATCATGAGCGCCGACAATCGGCACGGCCGGATCGCCGCCCGCGTCCATGATTTCACGCACCCACACTGGCAGCAGGACATCGAGATCATCGTCGGCATTGCCGGGGCGCGCCTGCCGTTCATCACTTTGCCCAAGCCGCGCGGTGTCGAGGACGTGCGTGCGCAGGTGGCTTACCTGCGCGGTGTCGAAAGCCGGATCGGACTCAAACGCGAGATACCGGTCCATGTCCTGATCGAAACCCTTGGCGCATTGCACGAGGTATGGGATATCGCTGCAACGCCGGGGGTCGAGTCGCTCGACTTCGGTTTGATGGATTTTGTCTCCGGGCATCATGGCGCAATCCCCGGCG
This sequence comes from Propionivibrio sp., assembly GCA_029975435.1. Classification (GTDB taxonomy): domain Bacteria; phylum Pseudomonadota; class Gammaproteobacteria; order Burkholderiales; family Rhodocyclaceae; genus Propionivibrio. The sequence continues at coordinate 3,298 of JARKPC010000216.1, forward strand.
CGGCGATGCGCAGCCCCGGCCAGTTCGAGCATCCGCTGGTCACCCGTGCCAAATGCGAGATTTCCACGGCTGCGCTGGGCAACGGCGTTGTTCCGACGCACAACGTCACCACCGAGCTGAAGGATCTCGCCGTCATCCGCAACGACGCGCTGCGCGCGCGCAATGAGTTCGGCTACCTGCGCATGTGGAGCATTCATCCCAACCAGATCGTCCCGATCGTCGAGGCCATGCGCCCGGACTTCTCCGAAGTCGAAACGGCAATCGCCATCGTCACTGCCGCACAGGACAAGGACTGGGCACCGATCGCCCACGAAGGATTGCTGCACGACCGGGCGTCGTATCGCTATTACTGGGAACTCCTGGCGCGCGCCCACGCCACGGGCATGACGTTGCCGAAGGAAGCGTTGCAGCGCTTCTTCGCGTAGTCACGCCAATGGATCTTCAGGCATTGACGCAGGCGCTGGTGGAGTTCCGCGACGAACGCGACTGGTCGCAATTTCACACCCTGCGCAACCTGATCGTATCCCTGAACCTCGAAGCATCAGAGTTGCTCGAACTCACGCAATGGAAGACCGACGCAGAAATCGCGTCGATTTGCGGAGATGAAAAAAGGATGGAAGCACTCAGGGACGAATGTGCCGACATCCTGCTGTACCTGCTGCTGATCGCCGAGAAAACCAGCTTCGACCTGCTCCACGCTGCCGAATCGAAGCTCGAAAAAAACGCTCTGAAATACCCCGCCGACAAGTGTCGCGGTTCGAGCCGAAAGTATAACGATCTGCAGGATTGAGCCCGTGGTCGCAGGCGGCATCAAGTCGCTGGCAGCACGCTCGCACGGCCATCCGCTCGGACAAGTTGCTTGACAAAACCCCGACACTTTTTCACGATGCCGACAAAACAGGATCCGGAATGAGGTCCGAAGCGCATCACTCAAAGTTGTCTCATTGGTGTCAGGGGGCGTATGAAAGGCAACAGGGCAAAGCCATACAATGGCACGGGGGGCATTCTCTTCTGGGACTATTCGAAGGGAATGGAAAGGCAAGTCAGGGATTTCATCGATGACCAGTATCTGACATCGAACACGCGCACATCATGCGAAAACGTCGGCGGCCGCGCTTTTCTGCGCCTCCGTCTCGATGACGACCTTGCCCGTGATCTGGCGCCTGACTGGGACACGCTGGATATTTCGGCGAAGATGCATCTCGATTCCAGAAATTCGGGGCGTGACCTGAAGAAGGAAATCCTGCTGGCGATGCTCGCCAGCCCGATCGCAACTCCGTTTCCCAATTTCGAGGAACTGGAATCCGCCATTGCGCTGCGCTCATGCATCGTCGATGCCGCGCGTCGAACAAGCGTCGCGTTCGATACCGAGCAGGCCGAAAGGCCGGAAGAGTATTTCGAGTATCACCAAGGGAGCGGTTTCTGCCTGCGCCCGGGAAAGTCATTGATCGATGCCTTGTTGAAAGCGACCCAACCGGACGTTTCCGGAACGCGCTATTCCTTCTCGTGCTATCGCGCTACCGAATACATCCTCCTGCTGGCGATTGCCACGGGACTGCGGCAACGCAATCCGCATCTGCTGGAACGTCTGGAATCGCTTTGGCAACGGCGTGCGATCATGTCCAACGAATTCCACAGCGTCTTCCTGCGCGAATTCGGCTCGCTCGATCGGCCGCTGCCGCTGCGCTATTTCGTACCCGGCGACCGCCTGTGGTTTCGCAACCCGGACGAGCGTTCGGCAGACGCCACGGGCTATGAAGGCTCATGGGTGTTCTATCTGGGAGAAGGCCTGTTCTGCAATTTCTGGAAAATGGACCGGCCCTATACCCTGAAACAGAAATGTCTCGAGATTTACCACTGGCGTCATGGCGCCTACACGGATGACTCCGGAGAAATGCGCATGGATGAAGACGCAGTGGACGACCGCGTTGCCGCCACATTGCAGGACGACGAGGAAACGGCACGCATCCTCGCATTGATGACCCGCCCCCGGGATTCGCGCGGCGTTTACCGGGACGGCGGATGCATGGATGTGTCGCGCGAATTTCCGCGCTGGGTCTGCCGGGAAACGACGGACATCCGGTTACCGGCGTCCTGACCCCGCTCGGCGTCAGGATCGCTCGGACGGCGGCGCGACCTTGAAGACTTCGGCCAGCGTCGTCTGGCCGGACGCCACTTTCATGGCACCGGAAATACGCAGCGGCTTCATGCCTTCCCTGTAGGCCAGATCGCGTATCTTCGCGATCTCGGCGTTGTCGCTGATCAGTTGTTTCATGTCCGGCGACAGCATCAGGATTTCGTAGAGGCCGATACGCCCGCGATAGCCGGTCATGCGGCAGTCGAGGCAGCCAACCGGGTGGTGGAATTGGCTCGGTCGATTGGCCTTCCACGGCGCCACGAGGCGGTCCCACATCGCGTTATCTTCCGGAGTCGCCGGCCGAATCTCCTTGCACGACGGACAAAGCACGCGTACCAGGCGCTGCGCCATGACACCCAGCACGGTGGCGCTGATCAAATACGACGGCAGTCCGAGATCCAGCAGGCGCGTCACAGCCGCCGGCGCGTCGTTGGTATGCAGCGTGGACAACACGAGGTGCCCGGTCAACGCGGCCTGGATCGTAATCTCGGCTGTTTCCAGGTCACGTATTTCGCCGACCATGATGATGTCCGGATCCTGCCGCATCAGCGCGCGCACGCCTTCAGCGAAAGTCAGGTCGATAACCGTCTGCACCTGCATCTGATTGAACGACGGCTCGACCATTTCGATCGGGTCTTCGATAGTGCACACGTTGACCGCCGGCGTGGCCAGTTGCTTCAACGTCGAATAGAGCGTCGTGGTCTTGCCCGACCCGGTCGGGCCGGTCACCAGGATGATGCCGTTCGGGCTCTCGGACATGGACTGCCAGCGCTTGCGGTCCTCGTCGGAAAAGCCGAGGTCGGTGAAGTTGCGCACCAACACTTCCGGATCGAAGATGCGCATCACCAGTTTCTCGCCGAAGGCGGTCGGCAGCGTGGACAGCCGCAGCTCGGCCTCCAGCCCGTCGGCCGTGCGCGTCTTGATACGCCCGTCCTGCGGGCGGCGCTTTTCGACGAGGTCCATGCGGCCGAGAATCTTGATACGGCTGACCATAGCCGCCATCACGCTCATCGGGATCTGGTACACCTGATGCAGCACGCCGTCGATGCGGAAGCGCACGATGCCCAGTTCGCGGCGCGGCTCGATGTGAATGTCGCTGGCGCGCTGGTCGAACGCGTACTGCCACAACCAGTCGACGATATTGACGATATGCTGGTCGTTGGCATCGAACTGGCGGTTGCTGCGCCCGAGTTCGACGAGTTGCTCGAACGATGACAGCCCCGCGCTCTGGTTGCCCAACTGCGACGCTTTCTTGACCGAGCGCGCGAGGTTATAAAACTCGACCAGATAGCGGGCCACATCGAGCGGATTGGCGATCACTCGCCGGATGCGTTTCTTGGAAATGAACTCGATTTCCCTTTCCCAGTCGCGCAGGAACGGCTCGGTGGTGGCGAAGACGATTTCGCTGGCGCTGACCTGCACAGCCAGGATTCCGAAGCGCGTGGCGTAGGCGCTGGAAACGACGTCGGTCACCGAAGTGAAATCGACCTTGAGCGGATCGATGTGAAAGTACTCAAGCCCCACCCGACTGGCAAACCATTCCCCGAGATCCTCCAGGGTCAGAGGCCGGAACGGCGCCTGCCGGGATTTCCATTTCTGGTCCGCAACGATGCACAACGGGTGCGCCGCCGATTTTTTCAAGCGGACCTCGGCAATCAAGGCGTCGGCTTCAGCCTGTTCGACCATGCCGTCGCTCACCAGCATGCCGAGTACCTCCGGCACGGTCAGCCGGTGTTCGGGTACGACTTTCGGCTTTTGCTCGGCCATGAGAATCAATCCATCAAAGCGATCCGGGAACTATACCCGACAACTTCCTGTCTGCTCAACGCTGGAATACGTAAAGAAATCCATTATGGATATCCGGGGGATGACGCCAGCCCGAGGGAAAGATTACAATTCATCCTCGCCCCGGGCACCTTGCGGTGCCGCCCCCTTCAGGAGTATCGATGAGAACCTTGCTTTTTGTTTTTTCGCTGGCGGCTTGCGCGGCCTTTCCAGCATTCGCACAACTCGGCCCGGCAGGCGTTCCGGGCGCGCCCGGGCTGGTGCCGGAGCCGGCAGCACCGGCTGTGGCCAAGCAACCGGAAAGCAAGGCGCAATCTCCATCAACGGTGCCGGCCGCCTGCGCCAAGGCGAAGAACGTCGAACAGTGCGTGGCTCGTGAGGAAACCCGCCGAAAAGCACGGATCGCGTGCAAAGGCAAAGCGAACGAGGAATACAAGCAGTGCATCAGTGACTACATGAAGCGCCCGAAGAAATAGCCTACGCGACCCACGCCTCGCGCCAGACCGCCGCTTTGCGGGCGAACGCCAGCGTATAGGCCGGGCTGGTCGATGGCAGGACGCGGGTTTCGTAACCCTCCCCGGAGAACCAGCGTTCGAACCTGCCCGAGGTCTTGCCATTGAAATAAATGCGCCGCAATTGCGGCGCATTTTCTTTGAGTAGCGCAAAATCATTCACCTCAGCCGCCTCGATCGCCGAATCGAGTGCTCCGTCGCGCCTGCAGGCGCGATACACGTCCCACACCCCGACACGGTGCCGCAACAGGCAGCGTTGTTTGTCCGGGTAGTCGTAGTCCACCAGCGGCTCGCCGAGCACTTCTGCCATCACGCGCCAGAACTGATTTTGCCTGTGCGCGTAGTAATGCCGTGCGGCCAGCGAGGCGGGCGACGGGAAACTGCCGAGGATCAGCGTTTCGACTTCGGAATCGAGGATCGGAGGGAGACCTTCAAGCAGAGACAAATCTGTATTCACGGCGTTTCCGGTTTCGCATCACCTCAAGAATCGCCTCTGGCGCGAAGACGAGCCGAAGACAGTGCTGTAGCACGGCCAGGCGAAGTCGACAAAGCCAGGGGCGATTCTCCATCCACTATTTCGACAGCGCCATCATCAGTTCATTGATGCGCTTGACGAAGCCGGCCGGGTCCTCCAGCGTGCCGCCTTCGGCCAGAGTGGCCTGCTCGAGCAGCAGGTTGGCCCAGTCGTCGAAGCGGGTTTCCTCGTATTTGAGTCGCTGCACGGCCGGGTGCTTCGGGTTGATCTCGAGGATCGGCTTCATTTCCGGCGCTTTCTGCCCGGCGGCCTTGAGAATGCGCGCCAGGTTGCCGCCCATGTCGTGCTCGTCGGCAACGATGCACGACGGCGAATCGGTCAGGCGGTGCGTGACGCGCACGTCCTTGATCTTCTCGCCGAGCGCCGTCTTGATTTTTTCCAGCAACTCCTTGTACTCGTCAGCCGCCTGCTCGGCCTCCTTCTTCTCCGCTTCGTCCTCCAGCTTGCCGAGGTCGAGGCCACCCTTGGCCACCGATTGGAGCTGCTTGCCTTCGAATTCGGTCAGGTAGCCGGTGACCCACTCGTCCACTCGCTCGGAGAGCAGCAGCACTTCGATACCTTTTTTCCTGAAGATCTCGAGGTGCGGGCTGTTCTTTGCGGCGGTGAAGGTCTCGGCGGTAACGAAATAGATCTTCTCCTGGCCTTCCTTCATACGCGACACGTAGTCGGCCAGAGATACCGTTTCATCCGGCGTATCGGTGTGGGTCGAAGCGAAGCGCAGCAGCTTTGCGATGCGTTCCTTGTTGGCGAAATCCTCGCCGACGCCTTCCTTCAGCACCCGACCGAACTCGGTCCAGAACTTGGCGTACTTCTCCTTCTCGGCGGCGTCCTCGCTGTCAGCCAGGCCTTCGAGCATCGACAGCACCTTCTTCACGCAACCACCGCGGATCGTCTCGATATCCTTCGATTCCTGCAGGATCTCGCGCGACACGTTGAGCGGCAGGTCGTTCGAATCGACCACCCCGCGCACGAAGCGCATGTACAGCGGCATCAGCTGTTCAGCATCGTCCATGATGAACACGCGGCGTACATACAGCTTGATCCCGTGCCGCGCATTACGGTCCCACAGGTCGAACGGCGCGCGCTGCGGGATATACAGCAGCTGCGTGTATTCCTGCTTGCCCTCGACCTTGGCGTGAACGTAGGCCAGGGGATCCTCAAAGTCGTGCGCCACGTGCTTGTAGAACTCCTTGTACTGCTCTTCGGTGATTTCCGACTTGGGGCGAGCCCACAGGGCGGATGCCTGGTTGATCGTCTCGTCCTCGTCGGTGGCCACCTGCTCCTTCTTTTCCTCGTCCCACTTCTCCTTCTTCATCAGGATCGGCAGGGTGATGTGGTCCGAGTACTTGCGCACCACCTGGCGCAGTTTCCAACTCGACAGGAATTCGTCTTCGCCCTCGCGCAGATGCAGGATAACGTCGGTACCGCGCCCGGCCTTTTCGACCATCTCCACCGAGAACTCGCCCTCGCCCGCCGACTCCCATTGCACGGCCTGGCCTGCTTCGACTCCGGCACGGCGCGAGATCACCGTCACCTTGTCGGCGACGATGTACGACGAATAGAACCCGACCCCGAACTGGCCGATCAGATGTGCGTCCTTGGCCTGATCGCCCGTCAGCGCCGAGAAGAATTCGCGGGTGCCGGACTTGGCGATGGTGCCCAGGTGCTCGACAGCCTCGTCGCGCGTCAGCCCGATCCCGTTGTCGGAAATGGTGATCGTGCGCGCTTCCTTGTCGAAGGACAGGCGAATCTTCAGTTCGGAATCGTCGCCATACAGCGCGGAATTGTTCAGCGCCTCGAAGCGCAGCTTGTCGCAGGCGTCTGAAGCGTTGGAGATCAGCTCGCGCAGGAAGATCTCCTTGTT
>JARKPC010000231.1 GCA_029975435.1 Propionivibrio sp.
GTTGGGCACCAGCTGTGTGGAGTGCAAGCAGCGGCGGAGGATTTCCGTGCGCTCGGCCATGGCCCCGCGCCGGGTGATGTCGAAATGACGATCCTGCGTGGCGATCTGGCTGACGATTTCCAGCTTCGGTTCAGCGACTCCCTCGGACCAGTCCGCATAGAAGACTTCCATGTCCGCCACCGGGTCGCGGTAGATCCCGGCCGTCTCAAAGTTTCCTTGCCAGTGGTGTCCGAGCGAGCGTTCCCAGGGGGTGTCGCGATACTGCACCAGCGGCAGCCACACGCGCGCCTTGCCCTGCGGGTTGTTGAGCACGATGGTCGAGCGGATGTCGTAATTGCGCCATTGTGCCAGCGGCTCGTCCGGCAGGCTGATGGCGTTGCGCGGCGGCGCTTCGCCCGGCGGCATTTCTTCGGATTCGTCCGGCGCGCTCTTGGCTTTCGCGGTCTTGGACGCTACCGGTTTTGCCGGAGGTTTTTTGGCGGCTTTGGCCGGCGCCTTCGGCGGCGACTGGTTTTTGGCGGCTTGCGCCGGCGATCCGGTCAGTAAGGTCAGCACGGCCGAAGCAGCCAAGAAATCGCGTCGTTTCAATCGATTCTCCGGAAGGCGATGGATCCGTCCTGCCCAATGGTGCGCAGAGGAACCGGTAGCTGAAAACGACCGAGCCGTGTCTTGAAACACGGCTCGATATCCGGGCGGAACTATAACACTTCGGCGGCGTAGTCGGCCAGACGCGATCGTTCGCCGCGTTGCAGCGTGACGTGTCCGGAATGCGGCCAGCCCTTGAGACGGTCTACGACGTAGGTCAGGCCCGAACTGCCTTCGGTGAGGTAGGGCGTGTCGATCTGCGCGATGTTGCCCATGCAGACGACCTTGGTGCCCGGACCGGCGCGCGTAATCAGCGTCTTCATCTGTTTCGGCGTGAGATTCTGCGCCTCGTCGATGATCAGGAACTTGTTCAGGAAGGTACGACCGCGCATGAAATTGAGCGACTTGATCTTGATGCGGTTGCGGATCAGATCCTGCGTGGCGGCGCGCCCCCATTCTCCACCTTCGTTGCCGTCGGATTTGTTCAGCACCTCCAGGTTATCCTCGAGCGCCCCCATCCACGGCCCCATCTTCTCCTCCTCGGATCCCGGCAGGAAGCCGATATCCTCTCCGACCGGCACGGTGACGCGGGTCATGATGATTTCCGAGTAGCGTTTGCTGTCCAGCACCTGGGTCAGCCCGGCCGCCAGGGTCAGCAGCGTCTTGCCGGTGCCGGCCTGGCCGAGCAGGCTGACGAAGTCGATTTCCGGGTCCATCAGCAGGTTGAGCGCGAAGTTCTGTTCGCGGTTGCGCGCCGTGATACCCCAAACGTTGTTCTTCGGGTGCGTGTAATCGGTCAGGGTTTCGAACTGCGCGGTCTTGCCGGCGATCTCGCGCACGATCGCATAGAACGGCTGGGTTCCTTCCTGGTAGAGGAATTCATTGACCAGCATCTTCTGGCTCAGCGGACCCTTGACGCGATAAAGGGTACGGCTTTCGCGTTTCCAGGATTCCATGCCCTGGCCGTGCTTGTCCCAGAAATCCTCGGGCAACTCGCGCACCCCGCTGTACAGCAGGTCGATGTCTTCCAGCACCTTGTCGTTGAAGTAGTCCTGCGCTTCCAGGCCGAGCGCGCGGGCCTTGATGCGCATGTTGATGTCTTTCGACACCAGGATGGTCTGACGGCTAGGATTGAGGCGCTGCAGGTGAATGACGACGGCGAGGATCTGGTTGTCCGATTTTGCCGTCGGCAGCCCCGCCGGCAGTTCGTTGGAGATGGCCTCGGTCTGCAGAAACAGCCGGCCGGTGGCCATCTTGTGTGACAGTTCACCCAGCGCGATGCCGCTCTGGATGCTGTCCTCCTGGCTGCTGACGATTTCGTCCAGGGTTCGGCTGACCTGGCGGGCGCTGCGCGCAACGTCCGATACCCCTTTCTTGTTGTTGTCCAGCTCTTCCAGCGTTTTCATCGGCAGGAAGACGTCGTGCTCCTCGAACCGGTACACCGACGTCGGATCGTGCAGCAGGACGTTGGTGTCGAGGACAAATAATTTCGTTTGCGGCCCGGGGTGTTTCTTGTGCCTGGCTTTGCTAACAGGTTTTGGACCCATGAATGATGATTCTCCGGTTGGTAAGTCGGTGGTGTCGATTGCGGTGTCAGAGTGTCCTGACGAAATCCAGAACTTCGCCGGCGTGGCCGTCGGCCTTGACGCCGCGCCATTCACGCCGGAGTACTCCGGCGCGGTCGATGACGAACGTGCTACGTTCGATGCCCCGCACGGGCTTCCCGTAAAGCTTCTTGTCCTTGATCACGGCGAATTGTGCGCACAGCGTTTCGTCGGCGTCGGACAGCAATTCGAACGGCAATTCCTGCTTGGCTTTGAAATTGTCATGCGAACGCAGGCTGTCGCGGGACACGCCCGCAATGACGCAGCCGGCCTGGGTAAATTCCTGGAAAAGATCGCGGAATTGCTGCGCTTCGGTGGTGCAACCGGGAGTGCTGTCCTTGGGATAGAAATAGAGAACGACGATTTTTCCTCGCTGGTCCGAGAGTCTGAAGGGCTTGCCGCCGGTGGCGGGCGACTCGAAATTGCTGACGATGCTATCGATCATTGGCTGGAGACCTTTCCCGTTAAAAAACCGCTTTCAGCCCGATTGTTGATAGAAACCCCGTCGGTGGTCAAGTCAGGCAGGCCGCCAATGGCTAGCGGATTGATTTGACTGATCGGGCTTCGCATGGTTTCAGATGCCCGAAAATCGAAAAGGCCGGCGGAACCGGCCTTTCCGGGTGCTTTGTCGGAAACGGTCAGAGTCGGAATCGGGAGACGCTGGCCTTGAGCGTGTCGGAGAGTTGTACAAGCTGCTGCGCGGTGCCTGCGACTGAAACCACTGCCGCCGAGTTTTCCTCCGACATCTGGGCAATCGACTCAACATTGCGGGCGACGTCGGTCGACGCGGTTTTCTGTTCGCGCAGCGCGTCGGAGATGTTCTCGATGGCCTGCCGGACGGTATCGGCTGAATCCCTGATCTCCCCCATCGACGTGCTGGCGTCGCGTGCCGTGACGACGACCTTGCTGACGACCTCGCGGCTCGACTGCATGCTGTTGACCGCCGTCGTGGCTCCTTCCTGAATGGTCGAGATGACCGCACTGATTTCCCTGACCGAAGCGGTCGTGCGCTCGGCCAGTTTGCGCACTTCGTCGGCCACGACCGCGAAGCCGCGCCCCTGTTCGCCGGCGCGCGCGGCCTCGATGGCCGCGTTGAGCGCCAGCAGGTTGGTCTGGTCGGCGACATCGCGGATGACCACGGTAATAGAACCGATCTGCTGGACCTGTTCCGACAGTTTCTCCATCTGGCCCGATGTATGCTCCACCTGGTCGGCCACCTGGGCGATCTGTGCCGAGGCCGAATCGACATCCCTCTCGCTTCGCGCTGCCTTTTCACCGGCCTCCAGCGCGCGCTGGCTGGCTTCGGTGGCGCTGGTGCCGATATGGTCGATGCTGACCGTCATCTCCTCGACGGCCGACGCCGCGGCGGCGGTCGACGCCGTCTGGTTTTCCGTGCTCGACGAGACTTGCTGCGCTGAGGAAGAAAGCTGGTTTGCCGACGCGGCAACGTTTTCGGCACTGGCGACGACCTCGCCGATCGTACTGGCCAGGTCGGCGCGCATCTTGTCCAGCGACTTGAGCAGGCGCCCGACTTCGTCGTTGGAGGTCCTGGCCAGCATTTCGCAAGCCTGCAGGTTTCCGGCGGCGATGCGTGCCGCGGCATCGTTGGCTTGGGCGATGCGGCGAGTCAAGCTGCGCAAGGTGGTGAATCCGATGCCACCGAGCAGAGTCGCGGCGACCAGAAGGACGACGATAGCCTCGATGGCGGCGCTGCGTTTCTCCTGCGCGGCCTCGTTGGCTTCGTGTTTGCCCAGATCTTCATTGAACTTCATGTGCGCTTCGAGGGCCGCGGCGAGCCTGGCGGGAAGATCTCCCATTTTGGTGATCTCCTCCATGGCCGCATCGGTGCGGAATTCCCGCGATGCGGCCAGTACCGGATTCAGCCCTTTTGCGTATTCCGCGAGAAGCGCCTTCTCATGCTCAAGCAGACGTTTGTCCTCAGCACCGGAAACCAGCGCTTCATAATCCTTGAGATGCTTTTCCGTTTCTGCGACGGTGTCCTTTACCTTCTTGTCCAAGTCGCGCTTTATCTCGTCGGCGTTGTTCGAGGCGATGTGGCTGGAAAGAACGTGATAGAGAGTCAGTGTCCGTATCTGGTAGTAAGCGATGGACGCGCGATGCAGGGTTTCGATACTGGGAACGGTATTTTCGTTTCCGTAATTTGCTTTTCCGTACACCTTGTCCAGTTGGACGTAGCTGATGCCGGAGAGGACTGCGAGGCCAAGAATAGCTGCGGCGATGAGAGCGATCACACGTTGCGCGATGGTCATGGTCTGGCCTTTTCCCTGTTTGAATTGTTGATTGTTAATTGTTGAACGCAAAAAAATATAGCATACCGAGCGGGTACTGACGAGGGTGGCTGTCTTGAGTGTTTGATCAGTTCTGTTGTGTAAAGATCAATATGGGTCAACTTAATCGATGTTTGGTTCAAGAAGAGTGTTTTGGTGGTTGATATCGTTGTCAAAATGATATTTTGGCGCCTTGGATTTCGTGTGATCGGGACTCTTGCATCTCCGGGCGTCTGATGCCATCCGTATATTTTTCCGGTGGATTGGTTCGCGACCGAATTTTGGGGATGCACTTTGCTGCCGAATCCGTTAACCTTGCAAGGTTTGTCTAAATTTTTCCCCATTTCTGGAGCGCTCCATGCCGGTCATCGAAGTACGCCACCCGCTCGTCAAGCACAAGATAGGGCTTCTCCGTGAGGTCGATATCAGTACCAAGAAGTTTCGGGAGCTGACCGCGGAACTCGCGCGTCTGCTGACTTACGAGGCGTGTCGCGATTTCGAACTGGAACGCTGCACGATCCAGGGATGGGCCGGCCCGGTCGCAATCGAGCAGATCAAGGGCAAGAAGGTCTCCGTGGTGCCGATCCTGCGTGCCGGGCTGGGCATGCTCGACGGGGTGCTCGACCTGATCCCCAGTGCCAAGGTCAGTGTCGTTGGGATTGCACGCAATCATGAGACGCTGATGCCCGAGCCGTATTTCGAGCGTTTCGTCGGCCAGCTCGACGAGCGCATGGCGCTGATCATCGATCCGATGCTGGCGACCGGCGGCTCGCTGATTGCCACCATCGACATGTTGAAGCGCAACGGCTGCAAGCAGGTACGCGCCATCGTGCTGGTCGCCGCGCCGGAAGGCATCAACGCGCTGCACGAAGCGCATCCGGACGTGGATGTGTATACGGCGGCGATTGACAGCCACCTCAACGAGATCGGCTATATCATTCCGGGTCTGGGCGACGCCGGGGACAAGATTTTCGGAACCAAATAAGGATAGGACGACCATGTCTTCGACAACGACCCTGGCCATGACGCCGGCCAAAGACCCGACCTGGCGCACCGCGCTGGCGGGGGCACAAATCCTTTTCGTCGCCTTCGGTGCGACCGTTCTGGTGCCGTTGCTGACCGGCCTCAATCCCAGCCTGGCGCTGCTCGGCGCGGGTATCGGCACCCTGGTCTTCCAGGTGTGCACGCGCCGCGAGGTACCGATCTATCTGGGATCCAGCTTCGCGTTCATCGCGCCGGTGATCTATTCGGTGCAGACCTGGGGCATGCCGGCGACGCTCGGCGCGCTGGCCTCGGCCAGCTTCTTCTATTACGTCGCCGCCGGCCTCGTCAAATGGCGCGGCGTCGGGCTGATCCACAAGCTGCTGCCGCCGGTCGTCATCGGCCCGGTGGTCATGGTGATCGGTCTCGGTCTGGCCCAGGTCGCGGTCGGCATGGCGACCGGCAAGGCCGGCGACGCGCAGGTCGTTCCCTACGAAACAGCCATCGCCATCGCCGCCATCTCGCTGCTGGCGACGATGCTCACCGCCATCCGCGCCCGCGGGCTGCTGAAGCTGGTGCCTATCCTGGTCGGCGTCGCCGTCGGCTACGTCGTCTCGCTGTTTCTCGGCATCGTCGATTTCTCGAAGGTGAACGAAGCGGCGTGGATCGCCATGCCGGCCTTCGGCACGCCGGAATTCAACCTGGCGGCGATCCTCTTCATGATCCCGGTCGCCATCGCGCCGATCGTCGAACACGTCGGCGGCATCCTCGCCATCGGCTCGGTCGCCGGCAAGGATTACACCGAAAACCCCGGCCTGCACCGCACCCTGCTCGGCGACGGGCTGGCGGTCAATGTCGTCGGTCTGTTCGGCGGCCCGCCGGTCACCACTTACGGCGAAGTCACCGGCGCCGTCATGCTGACCAAGAACTACAACCCGGTGGTGATGACCTGGGCCGCCTGCTTCGCCATCCTGATGGCTTTCGTCGGCAAGTTCGGCGCCCTGCTGCAGACCATCCCGCTGCCGGTGATGGGCGGCATCATGGTGCTGCTCTTCGGCTCGATCGCCGGCATCGGCCTCAAGACGCTGATGGACGCCCGGGTCAATCTGTCCAGCGCGCGCAACCTGTGCATCGTCTCGGTGACGCTG
>JARKPC010000234.1 GCA_029975435.1 Propionivibrio sp.
AACTGGCCGATACGCTGGTGTCGGTGGTGCACATCGTGCCGCGTGCCATCGACACACCGATGAACACCGATGCCGTGACGGCGCTCAACCGCGCGCTCCACAGCCAGAGCGACAGTGCCGCGGACGTGGCCTGCGAGATCGTCGCCGCGCTGGTGCGCAATGCCCGGGAACTGCACATCGGCTTCCCGGAGCGCTTCTTCGCCTGGCTCAACGGTTTCGCCCCCGGGCTGATCGACCGCGGTCTCGCCGGAAAACTGCCGATCGTCAAACTCCATGCCAACTCCCGTTAAACGCCGTGAAAGGATTCTCCATGCGCTCGATCATCAAGACCTCCGCTACGATTTTGCTCGGCGTGCTGCTTTCCGCTGCCGTTCATGCCGCCACGCCCGAGGAAATAATTCGCCCCATCCAGGACCAGTGGGCGGAAATCAAATACCGCACGCCCGAAAAGCAGCAGGCCGAGCAGTACGAGGCCCTGGTGCAGAAATCCCGGCAGATCGTCGAAAGCCATCCCGGTTTGGTGGAGGCGCTGATCTGGGAAGGCATTGTCATTTCCAGCGAGGCCGGCGCACGAGGCGGGCTGGGGGCGCTGTCGCTGGCCAAGGAGGCCAAACTGCGCTTCGAAGAGGCGTTGAAGATCGACGACAAGGCTCTGGGCGGTTCGGCCTATACCAGCCTGGCAACGCTTCTGGCCAAGGTGCCCGGATGGCCGATAGGCTTTGGCGACAAGGCGCGGGCGGAGGACTATTTCAAGAAATCGCTGGCGATCAATCCCGACGGGATTGACCCGAACTTCTTTTATGGGGAATATCTGATTGATCGGGATCGTTTTCCGGAAGCGCGCCAGTACCTGGAGAAGGCGTTGAAAGCTGCTCCGCGTCCAGGGCGCGAATTGGCGGACAATGGGCGCCGGCAGGAGATCAAGGCGCTGCTGGCGAAATTGGACAAGGAAGCGAAGTAAGGGAAGGCAATCAAGGAAGCCAAACAAGAACGAGGCAAATGTGCGGATACTGCTGGTCGAGGACGATGCAATATTGGGAGACGGCATTCTTGCCGGGCTGAAGCTGGCGGAACACGCTGTGGATTGGGTGCGCGATGGCGAGGCGGCCCGGCTGGCTCTCCTCGATCATCCCTATGAGGCCTGCGTTCTCGATCTCGGTTTGCCCAAGCGAGACGGGATCAGCGTGCTGAAGGAACTGCGTGAGCGCGGCAATCGCCTGCCGGTGCTGATCCTGACGGCGCGCGATTCGAGCGCCGACAAAATTGCCGGACTGGACGCCGGTGCCGACGATTACCTGACCAAGCCGTTTGACCTGGCGGAGCTGCTGGCCAGGCTGCGTGCGCTGGTCCGACGGGCGGCGGGCGAAGCCCGGCCGACCCTCGAACATGGCGGCGTGGTGCTCGATCCTGCCTCCAGGCAGGTGACGTTCAACGGCCAAACGGTGGCGTTGTCGGCACGAGAGTACGCGCTGCTCGATGATCTGCTACGCCACCAGAACCACATCCGTACCCGCGCCCAACTGGAGGAGAGCATCTACGCCTGGGGCGAGGAAACCGGCAGCAATACCGTCGAGGTGTTCGTGCACCATCTGCGCAAGAAATTCGGCGCAGATTTCATCCGTACCGTGCGCGGACTCGGTTATCAGCTCGGTGATTCCAATTGACGGACGGATCCCTGGATAGCGGACGCGTTCCCTCTCTGCGGTGGCGTCTTCTGATTCTGGTGTCCATCGCCTCGCTGTTGATCATGGTCCTGGCTTCGGCGTTCAGCTATCGCCGCGCGCGCCACGAGGTGCAGGAACTGATGGACGGGCAGATGGCGAAAACCGCGCAGTTGATGCTGGCTCAGGTCATGCTTGGCGAAGAGCATCTGGCCGATCTGACGGCGCATATCGCTGGAATCCGCGGCCTGAATGTGCGAAAAAACCAGCTCACCCTGGAATACCAGATCGGCAAGGTGGACGGTGCCGTGTTGGCGCGATCGGCACAGGCGCCGTCAACCCCGCTTTCCAGCGCCTTGGGGTTTTCGACAATCAGCGAGAACGGCGAATCGTGGCGCAGTCTGATTCTGGAAGCGTCTGACGGCAGCCACCGCATCCAGATCGCCGAATCGATCCCCAAGCGTGACAAGGAAGCGTTGGAAATCGCGGCCAAGACTGTGCAACCGATGTTCTACATCTTCCCGCTCCTGTTGCTGGCGATCTATGTTTCGGTGCGGCGTGGGCTTAAACCGATCGACGACCTGGCTTCGGACGTCGCCACGCGTTCTTCCGACAATCTGACGCCGCTCGCCGCACGCGGAGTCCCGCGCGAAGTGCAGCCATTGGTGGTGGCGATCAATCGCGTGCTGTTCCGCCTTGGCTACTCGCTGGAAAGCGAACGCCGATTCACTGCCGATGCCGCGCACGAACTGCGCACGCCGCTGGCGGCGGCGCGCATCCAGGCACAGGTGGCGTTACTGAGTCCGGACGCCGAAAGACGCAACCACGCTCTGGCGCAGACGCTCTCCGGGCTTGATCGGGCGGCACGCCTGGTCGAGCAGATGTTGCGGCTGGCCCGCCTCGATCCGCTGGCGCAATTGCCGCAGCGGCAATCGATCAATCTTGTCGATCTGGTGCAGCGTGTCGCTGCCGGAGTACAGGACGCTACGCCGCATGCGAGGATTGAACTGGACTTGCCGGAAAGCGCGCAATCCATCGACGGCAACGCCGATCTTCTGGAAGTGGCGTTGCGTAACCTGCTGGATAACGCGATCCGCTTTTCGCCGGACGAAAGCGAGGTCACCGTTTTTCTGCGCAGCGCAGGTGGCGCTTTGGTGCTCGGCGTCGACGATAACGGACCGGGAGTGGATCCGGAGGAGTTGCCGCGCCTCATGGAGCGTTTTTATCGTGGAGCGTCGGTCACCGCCGAAGGCAGCGGACTCGGGCTGACCATCGTCTGCCGCATCGCCGAGTTGCACGGCGCCACGCTGGAACTGAACAACCGAACCGGCGGCGGCTTCGAAGCACGGTTGTGCTGGCGGGGGTGATGCCGGCTATTTCATCCGGTCGCGCTGTGCGAGATCCGGGAACAGCCTGATCCAGCCGGCGGCGACGAGCAACGTGCCGATGCCGCCCAGCACGACCGATCCGACCGGACCGAACAAGGCGGCGGTGGCGCCGGATTCGAATTCGCCGAGCTGGTTCGAAGCGCCGATGAAGATGGTATTGACGGCTGCTACCCGGCCGCGCATTTCGTCCGGTGTTTCGAGCTGCATCAGGGTCAGGCGGATGACCACGCTGACGTTGTCGACCGCCCCCGAAACGGCCAGCGCCAGCAGCGACAGGGTAAAGCTGGACGACAGCCCGAAGACGATCATGCATACGCCAAAGGCGGCTACGCAGGCCAGCATGCGGTGACCGACCCGTTCCTGCAGCGGCCAGCGGGCGAGAACCAGCGACATGGTGAGCGCGCCGACCGCCGGGGCGGAGCGCAGCAGCCCGAGGCCGACCGGTCCGGTGGCAAGGATGTCGCGGGCGAAGATCGGCAGCAGCGCCGTGGCGCCTCCGAGCAGCACGGCGAACAGGTCGAGCGACATGGCGCCGAGCAGTACCTTGTTGGTCCACACGAATGACACGCCGGCGAAGACGCTGCGCAGGGTGCTTGCCGAATGCGATGGCTGGTGGGCGTAACGCACGGCCAGGGTGAGGCCGAAGGCGATCAGCAGCAGGATCATGCCGGTGCTGTACACCGTCATTGCGCCCACCGTGTATAGCACGCCGCCGAGTGCCGGGCCGCAGATGATGGCTGTCTGCACGCCGCTGGTGGACAGGGCAATGGCGCGCAGCAGCAGGGCCGGCGGCACCAGTTGCGGGGTCAGCGCCTGCTGTGCCGGTTGCTGGAAGGCGCGGGCGATGCCGAACACGATGGATACGCCGAGGATCAGCCCGCGCGTGGCGAAACTGCCGGGAATCGCCGCCAGCAGCAGGAGTGCCACGAGCGCCTGGGCGATCATGCAGGCGGCGAATACCTTGCCGCGATGCAGTCGGTCGACGACGTGGCCGGCCGGCAGCGTCATCGCCAGGGCGGGTATGAACTGGAACAGACCGACCAGGCCGAGGTCCCAGGCGCTGCCGGTGATGTCGTACATTTGCCACGCCACGGCGACCATCAGCATCTGGTTAGCGATGGTGCCGGACAGGCGCGCCAGCCAGAAGAGGACGAAAGGACGTTGGGCGAGAAGCTCCGTAAACGAGGAGCCGGTATCGGTTGGCCTCAGCAAGGAACTCCCGGCGAACAGGTCATCGCCGTCGTTGCCGGGACGACCGCACGCCTTTCCGAAAGCCAACCGTTGAGGCCGCTGCTGACGTTGTAAACGGTCTTGTAGCCGGCTTGCTCGGAGAGATACTGCGCGGCGGCACGGGTACGGTTGCCGCTGCGGCAAATCAGGATGACG
Source organism: Propionivibrio sp. (assembly GCA_029975435.1). GTDB lineage: Bacteria > Pseudomonadota > Gammaproteobacteria > Burkholderiales > Rhodocyclaceae > Propionivibrio. The sequence continues at coordinate 4,436 of JARKPC010000234.1, forward strand.
GGTTGATCCGGTTTGGCGATGCCTTTCGCTGAAGAGAGCCACAGTGCGGGATTGGCGTCGCCTTTCTCATTGAAGAATGTCAGCAGTTTGCTGCCGGGGATGATGCCGGTGCTTTTCCACTCGCCCGCCGTGCGGATGTCGATCAGTGGCACGCCCTTTGCCGTCAGGCGGGCCAGTTCGGCGTTGTCGATGTTGATTACTTCAGCGTGTGCTGGCCAGGAAATCAGGCAGGCCAGGAACGTTGCCAAGGAAAGTCGTAGGAATCTCATGGGTCGGATCGTCCGGATAAGGGCGGGAGACAATGGCTGTGCGGCAAGGACGAAGTATACCTCCCGGTTTCGACAGTGGGTTCGCGCCGCGGTGAATTTCATTTGTCCGTATACTTCGCTCTGTCCCGAAATTGCTCGGGGTCTGTTTCGGGAGATTCGATGCCGCTTTGTCTTTCCGCCGGGGCCATCACCGCGAGTCTGGCCATCCAGGGATTTACCCTGGCCTGGATGCATTCCATCGAGAAGATCCGCTGGGAAGAAGACTGGCGGGTCGAAGGCCGCCAGTTGCAACTCGTCGCTGCGCGTATCCGCGGCACGGGGGCCGGCATGGAACCACCGCCCGGGGCGGTTTTGCGCGATGGCGTCTTGCACTATGTTCCTGCCGTCGCCCCTCTCGAGAACCTGGCACTGGCGCACTCGCCCTATACGCGGGGGTACGAGTTGTGTCTGGACACCGGGTGCCGCCCGCTGGCCGATTATTTGCCCGGCATCGCGGAAACGGCGACGATCCTGGTTTCGTCCTGTTCTCCATGACCGGCAGAGGTTGTGTATTCCGTCAGGATTTTCGGGGCGGCAGTTCGCAGGGAAAGCAGCGCGGTACTGATAGAATGACTACTTTTTTTGGATTCTGCCGTGGATACTCTGCTTCTCCTCAAGGCGCTGATTCTCGGGGTCGTCGAAGGACTGACGGAATTCCTGCCGATTTCCTCGACCGGCCACCTGATTCTGGCCGGCGACCTGCTCGATTTCAACGACGAGCGCGGCCAGTTGTTCGAGATCGTCATCCAGTCCGGCGCCATCCTGGCAGTCGTGTGGGAATACCGGGAGAAGATCCTTTCCGTCGCGCGCGGTCTGGGCCGTGACCGGCTGGCCAACCGACTCGTGCTGAACCTGTCGATTGCCTTCCTCCCGCTCGCCGTTCTCGGCCTCCTGTTCAAGAAGGCGATCGAGGCGCACCTGTTCAAGCCGCTGCCCGTGGCGGTGGCGTTCATCGTCGGTGCGCTGCTGATCCTCTGGGCGGAGCGGCGCGAGCACGTGATCCGCGTGCAGACCGTCGACGACATGTCGCCGCTCGATGCGCTGAAGGTGGGCTTTGCGCAGGCGCTGGCGCTGATTCCCGGCGCTTCGCGCTCCGGGTCGACGATCATCGGCGGGCTGCTGTTCGGCCTGTCGCGCCGCGCGGCGACCGAGTTCTCGTTCTTCCTCGCCATCCCGACACTGATCGCGGCCACGTTCTACAAACTCTACAAGGAACGCGCCCTGCTCAGTGCCGACGACATCGGCATGTGGGTCGTCGGTTTCTTCGCTGCGTTCGTCTCGGCCTTCCTGTGCGTGCGCTGGCTGCTGCGCTTCATCTCCAACCACGACTTTACGCCGTTCGCCTGGTATCGGATCGCCTTCGGCATTGTCGTCATTGCCACCTGGCAGTTCGGCTGGGTCGAGTGGACCGCCTCGTGAGCGCCGGCATCCTCTATCTGCACGGATTCTGCTCGTCCCCGCAGTCCTGGAAGGTCCGCCTGCTCGCCGCGGAACTCGAGCGGCGCGGGCAGGGCGACCGCCTGTTCTGTCCCTTCCTGTCGCACGTGCCAGACGAGGCGATCGCCCAGGCAGAGACGATCATCGCCCGCGAAGCGGCGCCGTTGACCCTCGTCGGCAGTTCGCTCGGTGGTTTCTACGCCACCTGGTTGGCCGAAAAGCACGACCTGCGCGCCGTGCTGATCAATCCGGCAGTGGTTGCGCCGATCTCGCTGGAAAAGTACCTGGGCACTCAGACTAACCTGCACACTCAGGAAACCTTCGATTTCACGACCGAGCATATCGGCCAGCTGCGCGCGCTCGAAGTCGACCGGGTGACACCGCAACGCTATCTGTTGATGGTCGAAGCCGGCGACGAGGTGCTCGATTACCGGCTGGCGGTGGCCCGCTACGCAGGAAGTCGGCAGATCGTGCTCGAAGGCGGCGATCACAGCTTCACGCGATTCGCCGACTACTTGCCGCAACTCATTGAATTTTGCGGGTTATAATCCACACGATGCATGTTTTATTTGAAGAAGATGGCGCCTTCAAAGCTGCCTCCGTTCTGGCCGATAACGACACCTCGTTGCAGGTCGAAATGGCCTCCGGCAAGCGCGCCAAGATCAAGTCGTCGAATGTTCTCCTGCGCTACAAGGAACCGTTGCCGGGAGAGTTGCTGAGCCTTGCCGAAGCGATGGCGGCGGGCATCGAAACCGAGTTCCTGTGGGAGTGTGCGGGCGATGGCGAATTTTCTTTTTGTGATCTTGCCGACGACTACTTCGGAGGCGCCGGGCAAAAAGCCTCTCCGGTCGAAGCGGCTGCGTTGCTGCTGGCCCTGCACGCAGCGCCCGTCCATTTTCATCGCAAGGGCAAAGGGCGCTTCCGCAAGGCGCCTCCCGACATTCTCGCAGCCGCTCTGGCCGGTCTTGAAAAGAAGCGTCAGCAGGCACTAGCCATCGAGCGCATGGCTGGCGAGCTCAAGGCGGCGACCTTGCCGCCGGAGTTCGTGCCGCTGCTTGATCAACTTCTTTACAAGCCGGACCGCAATCGCCCGGAAACCAAAGCGCTGGAGGCGGCCTGCGCGGAGACCGGGCTCTCCGCGCTGCATCTTCTGGAGAAGTGCGGGGCCATCCGTTCGCCTTACGACTACCACTTCCAGCACTTCCTGCGCGAGCAGTTTCCACGTGGCACGGAATTCCCCGAGGTCGAGGCGCCGGCTCTTCCCGACGGGCTGCCGCGAGCCGAAGTGCGTGCCTTTTCCATCGACGATGCGGCCACCACCGAGATCGACGATGCGTTTTCGCTGCAGCAACTTCCCGGTATCGGGTGGAGGGTAGGTATCCACATTGCGGCGCCGGGGCTGGGCATCCTGCCCAACTCTCCACTCGACCAGATTGCACGTTCGCGGCTGTCCACCGTCTATATGCCGGGCAACAAGATCACCATGCTGCCCGATACCGCCGTCGCCAATTTCACGCTGGCCGAAGGGCGCGATTGCCCGGCAGTTTCGCTCTACCTGACGGTGACGCCGGAGTACGAGATCACAGGACACGAATCGTGGGTCGAAATCGTGCCGATCGTCGCCAATCTGCGCCACCACGACGTTGAGCCGTTGTTCAACGAGCAGACGCTGGAGCAGGGGTTGCCGGAGTTTCCGTTCCGTGACGAGCTGAAAACGCTCTGGCAACTGGCCAATGCATGCGAAGGCAGGCGGGGCAAGCCGTCGGCGATGCAGGGCGTCAACGACTACAACTTCGCCATCGAGGGCGACCTGGCGGATCCCGAGCAATGCCGCGTGGAAATCAGCGAGCGCAAGCGCGGCAGCCCCCTCGACAAGCTGGTTTCGGAGCTGATGATCGTGGCCAACAGCACGTGGGGCGGGCTGCTGGCGGAAAAGGGTGTCCCGGGTATCTACCGCGCCCAGACCGGCGGCAAAGTGCGCATGACCACTTCGCCGTTGCCACACGACGGTCTTGGCGTCGATCAATACGCCTGGTCGTCGTCGCCGCTGCGCCGTTATGTCGATCTGGTCAACCAGTGGCAGCTGGTGTCCTGCCTGAGAGGCGAGGCTCCGCCATTCAAACCGAAATCCGAACTGCTGTTCGCCGCCATGCGCGACTTCGATCTCACCTATAGCGCGTATGCGGAGTTCCAGCGCCATATGGAACGCTACTGGTGCCTGCGCTGGCTGCGCCAGGAAAAAGTGCAGACGATCGAGGCCACCATCCGGCGGGAAAATCTGGTTAAACTTGACCACCTGCCGTTGCTTCAGCGCGTGCCCTCGGCTCCCGAGCTGAAGCCGGGGCAGCGTGTCCGGCTGCTGGTCGAGGCCATGGATTTTCTGACGCTGGAACTCAACTGCCGGTACCTGGAGACCTTGGAAGTCGCTGTAGTGGAAGTCGGCATCGAGGATGAAGAAACAGAAGGAGCGGTTGACTGACGTGAGCGGGGCTATGGCGCTGAAAGAGACAGCTTCTGACAGCGAGCGCAATCTGCGGATTGCGCTTGCCGTTTCGTTGCTGCTGCACGGTGTGCTCCTTTCGTTGCATTTCAAGTTCCCGGAAGCATCGCGTGCCTTTCAGGACAAGGCGCTGGACATCATCCTGGTCAATGCCAAATCGGCCAGGAAGCCGACCGAGGCGCAGGCGCTCGCGCAGGCCAACCTCGATGGCGGCGGCAACAGCGAGCAGAACCGCCGGGTCAAGACGCCGTTGCCTCCGTCCGCCCGGCAGCAGAGCGGCAACGATCTCGAGCAGGTCCAGAAGCGGGTGCAGGCGCTCGAAGCGCAGCAGAGGCGCCTGCTGGACCAGACCAAAAGCAAGCAGGCGCTGCCGTCCAGGAACGACGAGGAACCGCAACCCGCACCCGAGCCGACGCCGAGCGGCCGCGATCTGATGAGCAGCGCGCTGGAGATGGCGCGCCTGCAGGGCGAGATTGCCAGGAGTACCGACGAGTACAACAAGCGGCCACGCGTGAAGAATCTCGGTACACGTGCCGTGGAGTACCGTTTCGCCCAGTACATGGAGGACTGGCGTGTCAAGGTCGAACGCGTCGGTACGCTGAACTACCCGGAAGCGGCGAAGGGAAAGCTTTACGGAAGCCTGGTGCTGTCGGTCAGGATAAAAAGCGACGGCAGCGTCGAACGGGTCGATATCGATCGGTCCTCAGGACACCGCGTGCTTGATGACGCAGCCCGCCGCATCGTGCGCATGGCGGAACCTTTTGCCGCTTTTCCTGCCGATATCCGTCGTGATTTCGACATTTTGGAGATCACCCGCACCTGGAGTTTCACCACTGGCAATCAGCTCGAGACCAAGTCGCGCTGAATCTCTTCTTCAATCACAGGTACTTCGAGCATATGACTGACAAATACTGCGTATTCGGCAACCCTATCAGCCACAGCAAATCGCCGATCATCCATGCGGCCTTTGCCCGCCAGACCGGGCAGGATATCGAGTACCGGGCGATCCTGGCCCCGACGGACGGATTCGCCGACGCTGTAGACGCCTTCATCGCCGAGGGCGGCAAGGGCGCCAATGTAACGCTGCCCTTCAAGCAAGAGGCGTTTCAGTTGGCTACCCGGCTGACGTTGCGCGCCGAGCAGGCCGGTGCGGTGAATACGCTGGTATTCAACGACAACGAGGTGGTTGGCGACAACACCGACGGCGTTGGCCTGTTGCGCGACATCATGATCAATCTGCGCTACCCGATCAAGGGCAAGCGCGTGCTGCTGCTGGGGGCCGGTGGGGCGTCACGCGGCGTTGTCGGCCCGCTGCTAGGCGAGCTTCCGGAGTCGTTGACCATTGCCAATCGCACGGTGCCGCGCGCCCGTTCGCTGGCCGAGCATTTCGCGTCGGTCGGTCCGGTGACCGGCTGCGGCTACGATGAACTGGCCGGACGGGTTTTCGATATCGTCATCAACGCCACGTCCGCCAGCCTGAGCGGCACGATGCCTCCTCTGCCCGAAGGGATTTTCGCACCTGGCAGCCTGGCCTACAAGATGATGTACGGCATGGGTGATACGCCGTTCAGCACCTTTGCGCGCGCACAGGGGGTGGGTTTGTTTTCCGAAGGGTTGGGCATGCTGCTGGAGCAGGCCGCCGAATCGTTCTTCCTGTGGCGCGGAGTCCGTCCGAATTGCGCGCCGGTCGCGGAGCTGCTCCAGACAAAGGCATGAGCGGTTCGCCGAAAGGAGCCGCCTCGGTTGTCGTAAGCTGGATCAGGAGGCTGCTGCTCGGCCTCGTCGGGCTGGTGCTGTTGTATCAGCTCTGGTTGTTCGGCTGGGTTGTCCTGTGGAAATGGGTTAACCCGGACATGACGCGCTTCATGGAAATCCGGCTGGCCGAATTGCAGGCCAAGGATCCACGCGCACAGTTGAAGAAACAGTGGGTTGATTACGGCAGGATTTCCGTTTATCTGAAACGCGCCTTGATCGTCGCCGAGGACGATCTATTTACGCAGCATGACGGGTTCGACTGGGACGGCATCCAGAAAGCGATGGAGAAGAACCAGAGGCGCGGGAAAATCGTCGCCGGCGGCTCGACCATCTCGCAGCAACTGGCCAAGAACCTCTTTCTGTCGCCCGCCAAGACTCCCTGGCGCAAGGCCGAGGAGGCAGTGGTGACCCTGATGATCGAGGCCGTGTGGAGCAAGCAACGCATCTTCGAGGTGTATCTCAACGTGATCGAATGGGGTAACGGCGTGTTCGGAGCCGAGGCGGCGTCGCGCCACTATTTCGGCATCGGCGCCGGCCAGCTTTCGCCCGAGCAGGCCGCCCGGCTGGCCGGGATGGTGCCCAGCCCGCGCTTCTACGATCGCAACCGGGGTGCGCCCGGTCTGGCCAGCAAGGCCGCGCTCATTCTCACGCGCATGCCATCAGCACGGATCCCCTGAGGACTGCTTGGGCGTTACACCGGCGTGCTAGAATCCCAGCCGGTTTTGACGCATTGCGCGTCCTGTCGATCCGAATACCCAATCCAGGGGAGACAATCCCGATGAGCGAAGAAAAAAACAACCCGGATTTCATGGGGAATGTGCGTGACCTGCTGGCCAGGCATAAGGAGGAGGAACTCGCGCCGCGTCAGGAAACGCCACGTCATGAGTCAGCCGATGAGGTGGAACTGGAGCATCTGGCCGAATTGCGGACCCTGCTCGAGCGCATTCCTCTCGCCGAGATTGCCCACATCATCGAGGGCCTTGATCCCGAAGAGCGACTGGTCGTTTGGCACGAGGTGCGCGAGGAACGCGGCGAGGCGATCCTCGAAATCCTCTCCGATGAAATCCGCGAAGACCTGATTTGCGACAGTCACCTGCGCAATGAGAAAACCTCGGTGACGGCCTTCGAGCTGCGCAACGGCCGCCTGAGCCAGATCAGCGTCACGACGCCCTACGACCTGAAGTGCCTGAAGCCGATCTGGGTCGACCTGGTGGCGCCGACGCCGGAGATCCGCGCCTGGGTCGGGCGCTTCTACGATGTCCAGTTGCCGAATCCGAGCAGCCTGACCGACCTGGAGGCCAGCGCCCGTTTCTACGTCGAGGACAACGGTGAAGTGCACCTGCACTCGGACTTCCTGCTCGATACCAAGGAAGAGTCGCGCAACGTGGCGGTAGCCCTGATTCTTCATCGCGACGTGCTGTTTTCAGTGCGTACCGAGGAACTGCCGATTTTCCGCCTGCAACGTTTGCGTGCGCGTACCCAGCCGGGCTACGTGACGGACGGCAAGGACGTGCTGCTCGACCTGTACGCCGCCGATGCCGAGTATTCGGCCGATGCGCTGGAAGACGTCTATGCGGCGCTGGAAGAGGTCAGCAAGCATGTGCTGGGCACCGAGGTGACGGACACGGAAGCGGCCAAGATTCTGGCCGACATCGCGCGCGAAGAAGACTTGAACGGGCGCATCCGGCGCAACGTCCATGACACGCGCCGTGCGGTGTCCTTCCTGGTTCGCGGCAAGTCCCTGTCGCCCAGCCAGGTGGACGATGCGCGGCAGATTTTGCGCGATATCGAATCATTGGACGGGCATACGTCCTTCCTGTTCGGAAAGATCAACTTCCTGATGGATGCCACGGTCGGCTTCGTCAACATCAACCAGAACAAGATCATCAAGATCTTCTCGGTGGCCTCGGTGGCCATGCTGCCGCCGACGCTGATCGCCAGCATCTACGGCATGAACTTCCAGGAGTGGTTCCCGGAAATCCATTGGGAGTACGGCTATCCGTTTTCCCTGGCGCTGATGGCGGTGTCGGTGGCGGTGCCGTTCTGGTTTTTCTACAGGAAGGGCTGGCTGCGTTGACGGCACGCCAGCCCGGCAGTGCTCACCAATTCTTGAAGATGCTTTCGGCCGCGTCGATGGTCTCGGCGATATCGGCATCGCTATGCGCAGCCGATACGAATCCTGCTTCGTAGGCCGAGGGTGCGAAGTAGTGCCCGGCGTCCAGCATGGCGTGGAAGAAGCGGTTGAATGCCTCCTTGTCGCACTGCATGATTTCCTTGAAGTTGCGTGGCCAATGCGCCCGGAAATAAAGACCGAACATGCCGCCGACCGGTTGCGCGGAGAACGCCACGCCATTGTTGACGGCTGTGGCGTTGAGTCCTTCGCACAGCGCATCGGTCTTTCGCTCCAGATCGACGAAGAAGCCGGGTTTCTGGATCAGCTTGAGCGTGGCCAGTCCGGCGGCGACGGCGACCGGGTTGCCGGACAGTGTCCCGGCTTGATACACCGGCCCGAGCGGTGCGATCTGCTCCATGATTTCGCGCTTGCCGCCGAAGGCCGCAAGCGGCATGCCGCCGCCGATCACCTTGCCGAGCGTAGTCAGGTCGGGCGTGATGCTGTACAGCCCTTGCGCGCAGGCGGGCCCCACGCGGAAGCCGGTCATTACTTCGTCGAAGATCAGCACGCTGCCGTGTTGCGTGCATAGGGTGCGCAGACTTTGCAGGAATTCCGGACGCGGCGCGACCAGGTTCATGTTGCCGGCGACGGGTTCGACGATGACTGCCGCAATGCGCTCACCGAACTGTGCAAAGGCCCGCTCGACCTGCATATCGTCGTTGTAGTCCAGTACGAGCGTGTGCTGGGCGAGGTCCGCCGGAACACCCCCGGAATTGGGGTTGCCGAAAGTCAGCAGGCCTGACCCGGCCTTCACCAGCAGACTGTCGCTGTGTCCGTGATAACACCCCTCGAACTTGATCAGCACGTCACGCCCCGTGTAACCGCGGGCCAGGCGAATTGCGCTCATCGTAGCTTCGGTGCCCGAATTGACGAGGCGAACCATATCCATCGAAGGCAGCAACTTGCATAGCAAGTCTGCCATTTCGACCTCCAATTCCGTTGGCGCACCGAAGGACAGTCCGTTAGCTGCGGCTTCCTGCACCGCGGCGATCACCTCCGGATGCGCGTGGCCGAGGATCAGGGGACCCCATGAGCCAACGTAATCGAGATACGACTTGCCGTTGACATCCGTGACTCGAGAGCCGCTGCCGCTGGCAAAAAAGCAGGGCGTGCCGCCGACTGAGCGGAAGGCGCGGACCGGCGAATTTACGCCGCCGGGGATGTGTCGCTGGGCGCGTTCGAACAGTTGCTGGTTGCGATCGGTCATGTGGGTTCTCCTTCAAATAGGGGCCTGTAGGCGCGGGCACGGGTTTCGACATCCGGCGCCTCGAAAAGGTCGGTGATGACGGCGAGCATGTCGGCTCCGGCACGGACCACCTGTGCTGCGTTGTCCAGAGTGATGCCACCGATGGCACAGGCGGGAAGCCGCAGTTCGCGGCGGCAACGGCCGAACAGCGCCAAGTCGGCGCGGGGGGCGTGCGGTTTGGTCGGCGACGCGAAGACGGCGCCGAAGGCCACGTAGTCCGCCCCGGCGGCCGCCGCCGCGCGGGCGCGGCCGAAATCGGCATAGCACGAAGCGCCCAAGAGCTTGCCCGGTCCCAGTTGGCGTCGCGCGGCCGCCAGATCACCATCGTCGCCGCCAAGATGGACGCCGTCGGCATCCACCGATAGCGCCAGCGCCACGTCGTCATTGATGATCAACGTCGCCCCGAATGCGCGGCACAGCGCGCGCAGCTCGCGAGCTACGTCGGCTTGCCGCGAAGCCGGACTCGTCTTGTCGCGATATTGAAGAATCCCGGCCCCTCCCCTGAGCGCTGCTTCCACGCGGGCGATCAGATGGGCATTGCCGAGGCCGTCCGGAGTGATGGCATAAAGCCCGTGCAGGACCGAATGTCTCATGATGTTTCTCCGTCACGGTCTTCCTCTTGGCGAGCCCAGAAGAAGCGGTTGGGGATGAACTGCCCCATGCCGGGACGAAACGCGCTGGCCAGAGTCTGCCAAGTGTATTCCTGGGCCTGGCGGACCGCTTCATCGACGGACAATCCATGCGCCAGGCAGGCGGCAACCGAGGATGCCAGGGTGCATCCGGATCCATGATAACTGCCGGGCAGTCGCTCCCACGTGTCGCGGCGCAGGCGGCCATTCATGTGATAGAGGTCGTTGACCACCTTGGGCGTATTCTCGTGCGTGCCTGTGAGCAGGACGTACTCGCAGCCATAGTCGAGCAGGCGGCGCGCGCATTCATCAAGTGCCGGAGCGTCGGCAGTTTCGTCCTCGTCTTCTTCCTGGCAGAGTCGTCGCGCTTCCAGCGAATTGGGGGTGAGAACGGTCGTTTGCGGCAGCAGCAGCTCGCGCATGGCCGAAATCATGTCCTCGTCGCACAGTTCGTCTCCTCGGCCGGAAGCCAGCACCGGATCGAGCACCAAGGGGATGTCGGGATAATCCGCCAGGATTTCGGCCACCACAGTTATGTTCTCGACGCTGCCGAGCAGTCCGATCTTGATGGCATTGACCGGCATGTCTTCGAGGATCGTGCGTGCTTGGTCCTCAACCCAGTCGGCGTCAATGCTCATGATGCTTTCGATGCCGGCGCTATCCTGCACGGTCAATGCCGTGATCACTGAAAGGGGGTGGCATCCGAATGACGATATGGCCATCAGGTCGGCCTGAATACCTGCTCCTCCGGAAGGATCGCTGGCGGCAACCGTCAAAACGATGGGGGGCGACGGCGTGGTCGGATTTGGTTGCATGCGGATTAATCGATGTTCATAATGAAACGCTTGGTGTTCAGTCCTGGCATTGGCTAGAATCGGGCGCTGGCGGTTTGCCCGATTCTAACTGAAATAGCCCGGCGCCCGACTGACGGGGCGTGGGTCTTGGTAAAGCAGGTCTGGGGAGGCGAAATCGTCGTGCTTGCGTTTACTTTGGTTTTTGGTGGCCGGTCGATTGGAGAAATTGCCTATGCCGGTGTTGAATTCGATGCGACGCTTTCAAATGTCGGCAGAAGTGGTTGAAATATATAAGTTTGATGTATAGTGCGTGATCAAAAATTGAAACGGTGCGTGGTCAGAGGGTGTGCGGGGCGACCAGCCCAAGAGTTCTCTGGAGGTAGCGATTGGCCAATGTTGCAAACCTGAGTGGCATCAAGGTGATGATCATCGATGACAGCAACACGATCCGGCGTAGTGCGGAGATCTTTCTTGTGCAGGTAGGTTGCCAGGTGGTGTTGGCGGAAGACGGGTTCGATGCTTTGGCCAAGATTGCCGATCATCAGCCTGACGTCATCTTTTGCGACATCATGATGCCGCGACTCGACGGCTATCAGACCTGTGCTTTGATCAAGAAGAACCAGCGCTTCCGTAATACTCCGCTGATCATGCTCTCCTCGAAGGATGGTCTGTTCGATCGGGCACGCGGGCGCATGGTGGGTTCCGACCAGTACCTGACCAAACCCTTTACGAAAGACAGCCTGCTGCAGGCCGTCGCGATGTTCGCTCCACCGCGGAGCTGATTGTCTTCATTATTCTGTCCAGTAAATTTTTGCAGTAATTTGGGAGTAAGTATCATGCCGGTAAAAACAGTCCTCGTCGTCGATGATTCCCCAACAGAGCGTCATGTTCTGGTCGAGCTTCTGACCCGGAACGGCTATCAGGTCATTACCGCCGAGAATGGAGAAGAGGGCGTCGAGAAAGCGAAAAAGGAACTGCCGGACCTGATCCTCATGGATGTCGTGATGCCTGGTCTCAATGGATACCAAGCGACCCGGACGCTGACCCGCGATGAAGCAACCAAGCATATTCCGATTATCGTCTGCACTTCCAAGGGGCAGGAAACCGACCGGATATGGGGATTGCGCCAAGGGGCACTGGACTACATCGTGAAACCCGTCAATGGCGAAGACCTTCTGTCCAAGATCGCTGCTCTCTGATCCAGCTTAGATCATGGCCAGGAAAAGCAGCCTTCGCGAGTTCCAGGCGCATCTCGCGGCGCGTCTTGCAGGCGTCAGGGACCAGCGAGCGGCGGGATTCCTGGGGGTCCAGTCAGGTGCGGACTTGTGGCTTCTCAGTCTGTCGGATTCCGGGGAAATCATCCCCCTGCCTCCGTTGACGGGCGTGCCCCTGACCAAGTCTTGGTTCGTCGGTATTGCGAACATACGCGGCAATCTATATTCGGTGGCTGATTTTTCGGCCTTCCAGGGCAAAGAGGCGACGCCGCAGAACGCCAGTTCCCGGTTGCTGTTGATCGGAACACGATACGGGAATAACGCGGCGCTCCTGATGACGCGGATGCTGGGCTTGCGCAACATGGACGATCTGACGCCTGCAGCGTCGGATCCGGATGCTCCGCGCTGGGCGAGCGATGCATACACGGACAAGGAAGGACGGCGCTGGAAAATGCTGAATGTCAGGGAATTACTGGCGGACGAGGCATTCATGGATATTGGCGTTTAACCATTTTTTAACCGAGATCGAAAAAACGTTTCTACGAGACGGCAAAACCGGAGAGGCAATATGGCGTTCAAGTTGAGTCTGCCGAAAATCTTATCTGGCACCCAGAGTTCTGGTGATCAGACCGTGACGGCTCAGACAGTTGTGGACGGGGAGGCGCCCGAGGCCAAGACCCCGTTCGCGTTTGGTGCGGGACTCCTTGCCCAGTATCCGATTACCCGGCAGTTGCAGATACTCGGAACGGCGCTGCTGGCACTGATGTTGGTCGTCGGCATTCTCGTTTACCGCGATAATCGGGCTTCAGCGCACAATACGGCCTACGTGGCGACCGCCGGTGAATTGCGCATGCTGTCGCAGCGTTTGGCCAAGGCCTCGAGCTTGGCGCTTCAAGGTGATCCGTTCGCATTCATGCTGCTGCGGGACTCGCATAGCAAGTTCGCTTTCAACCTGGAGCGCCTGAAGAACGGCGGTGAACTGGGCGGCATTACCGTTCCCCCGTCACCTGAAAGCGTTGCCCCGCAGCTCAACAATCTGGCGACCAACTGGGAGGTCACCGACCGCAACACGACCCAATTGCTTGGCTTGGAAAAGAAGATGGTCGTTTTCGGCATGCGTACTTTCGCCATTGCCGAAAACAACGCGCTATTGCTCGACCTCGCGGAACAACTTGCCGCGCACAAATTGCAGATGAACGCCAGTGCCCGTGAAATCGCGGCCGCCAACCAGATGGTCATGCTGACGCAGCGTATTGCCAAGAACGCCGGGGCATTGCGCCTCGGTGATGCCATCAGCCCGGAAATCGCATTCCAGCTCGGAAAAGATACGAATACCTTCCGGGAGTACCTGACCGCATTTGCCAAAGGGAGCGACGAACTGCGTATTTCAGCGGCATCCGACGCGGAGACGAGGCGTGTGATCGGCGAGCTCGACACCGCGTTCAAGGATTATCAGAATGCGGTCGGCGACATTCTTGGCGGGATGCAGGAGCTGGTTTTCGCCAAGCAGGCCGGCGCCCGCATCTTCGTGGATAACGAAGCCCTGCTGGATGCGGCCGACTCGTTGGCTACCGCGTCTCAAGGGAGCGTTGCGGAGCGTACGGTTTACGTCGTTTCTCTCGCCGTTCTGATCATCCTGGCGTTGGCGGTGCTGGCCATGATGGCCAAGATCTACCTGGACGATACGCGCCGCCAGGCGGCACTGGCCGAGAAGAGCCGGCAGGAGACGGAAGCGGTGAATCGGCAGAACCAGGACGCCATCTTGCGTTTGATGAACGAATTGGGCGATTTGGCCGATGGCGATCTGACCGTTACAGCGACGGTGTCGGAAGACATCACCGGCGCCATCGCCGATTCCATCAACTATACGGTTGAGGAGCTGCGGGTCCTGGTTGGCCGGATCAACGATGCGGCAGGCCGCGTGACGGCGGCGACCGAGATTGCCCAGCAGACGTCGGCTGAGCTCCTCGAAGCGGCCAAGCGGCAATCGCTGGAAATTCAGGAGGCCGGCCACTCTGTCTTGGAAATGGCGAGTTCGATGACCCGTGTTTCCGGTGAAGCCGACCAGTCGGCGCAGGTTGCCCGACAGTCTCTGGCGGCCGCAGGGAAGGGAACCCAAGCGGTGCAGGACTCGATCAAGGGCATGAACGAAATCCGTGAGCAGATCCAGGAAACCTCCAAGCGGATCAAGCGCCTCGGCGAATCGTCGCAGGAAATCGGTGAAATCGTCGAACTGATTTCCGATATTACCGAGCAGACCAACGTGCTGGCCTTGAATGCGGCCATCCAGGCAGCGTCGGCGGGCGACGCCGGACGCGGTTTTACCGTGGTTGCCGAGGAAGTGCAGCGGTTGGCGGAACGTTCCGGCGAAGCGACGAAGCAGATCGCGGCCATCGTGAAAACCATTCAGACGGATACACAGGGCGCCGTATCCGCCATGGAAGAATCAACGCGAGGCGTGGTGGAAGGGGCAAAACTGTCCGACGCGGCCGGCCAGGCGCTGGCGGAGATCGGGGATGTTTCGCAGAGCCTTGCCGAACTGATCGAGAGAATTTCCGATGCCACACGGGAGCAGGCGGATGCCGCTACGGGCGTCGCCGGCAAGATGCAGGACATCCTGCGGGTTACCGAGCAGACTACCGCAGGTACCCAGAAGACGGCGTCGGCGGTCGGTGAACTCGCTGGCTTGGCCACGGAGCTCAAGGGTTCCGTCGCCGGCTTCAAAGTGGGCTGACCGGCCTGGATCGAGATCGGAGAATTTGCCCTAGATGAATGCCGTGACGGAATTCGATGTCGGCCCACTGACCTGGGTCAAGAGCGAGATCGACCTGGCGCTGGAGCGCGCTGCGCAGGCGCTGGATCAATTCAGTGCCGGTGCAGCTTCCGGTGCTGGAGATCTGACGCAGATCAGATACTGTCGCACGCATCTGCACCAGGTACAGGGAGCGCTGACGATTGTCGGCCTTGATGGCGTGACCCAATTCGCCGAAGCCGCGGAGGCCATGCTGGAAGCCATCGAACAGCAGACTTGTCCGGCGAGTGAAGCCTCGATCGGATTGGCCAAGCGTTCTTTGACGGCTATCGGCCACTTTCTTGGCGGCTTGGTCAACGGCCAGCCCAATCAGCCTCTCCGGCTTCTTTCACTCTATCGTGAAATCCAGGCAACGCGCGGCGTACAACGTTTTTCCCCTGCAGATCTCTTCTTCCCCGACCTCGGCGTTCGGCCTCCACGCCCGGAATCGCCGGTAAAGCGGTTGGACTCAAGCGATTCTCAACGATTCTTCAAACAGGAACGCGTCCGGTTCCAGCGCGGTCTGCTGGCGTGGTTGCGTGCTCCCCAGGAACGAAACGGCATCCGGGAGATGCTCACTGCCGTCAGGAGAATCGAAGAAACTCAGGATACGGGATCCGCGCGCTCATTCTGGTGGGTCGCCGGTGGTTTCCTCACGGCACTGGCCGAAGGAAAGCTGCCTGAGGAAACCAACGTCAAGCAGTTGTGCGCGCGCATCGATCTGCAAATTCGCCGACTGCTCGAAGGTTCGAAGAACGTGGCCGAAAGACTGATGCGTGATGCCCTGTTTTTCGTAGCGAGTGCCGAGAGCGAAGCACCGGCGGTAAAACAGGTCAAGCACGCGTATCGACTGGAAACAGCTATTCCCGCCGACGGTGAATCGGCAGAGCCCGATGCTGAGGTCGCCGCTTCCGGTAAGCTCCGGGATGCCATTTCGGCGCTGGAGGAATCCTGGAACAAGTTCTGTGCCGGAAGTGCTCCTGTGCTGCCGGCATTCAGGGAAAATGCCGCGGCGTTGTCGGCGCTTGTCGAGCTGCTTGGGCATACCGATTATCGAAGGCTCGTACAAGCCATCGCCGCTGCCGCGAACTGGCTGGCTGAAGACGCTACGCGGCATTCGGACGCGCTGGCCATGGAAATGGCCACGGCGATCCTGTTGGCCCAGAATGCGCAAGCGAATTTTGCGCATCTCGGCGCGGATTTCGCCCATCAGGTCGACGTGACCGTCGCCCGTATCCATGCCTGCATCGCAGGCAAACCTTTGTCGGCAGGGTCGGAAATACCGTTGCTGGACGAGATGTCGCGTCAGGCGCAGGAAAAACTGCTCATTGGACAGGTCGCCAAGGAGATACAGAACAATCTGGTCCAGATCGAACAAGTGCTCGACAGCTTTTTCCGCGATGTCGAGAAACGTGCGGATCTCGCGAGCCTTGAAACGCCATTCCGCCAGATCATTGGCGCCATGGCCATGCTGCGGCAGGATGGGGCGATGGCAGCCTTGCAGGATTGCCTCAAGGCGGTGAAGCGCTTTGCCGAGCCGGACTATGTTCCTCTCGACAGTGACTTCGAGCAGTTGGCGAGTCAATTGTCGATGGCGGGCTTTTTTGTCGAGGCCATGCAGCATGGTGCCGATGACTACGACAGTTTTGTCAGGCAGATGCAGGTTCCGTCGAGGGGTACGGAGGAGCTGCCCGAAGATGAGGCTGGCGTGTCGGTCGAGCAGGAAGTGGCGCAGACGCGCCTTGAGACCCATGCCCTGCTAAATGCTCTCAAGGAGCAGCCCGAAGACGCCGGATTGCGTGAGGAAATCCGGCAAAACCTCGAAACCCTCAAGAATGACGCCGATCTGGTGGCGGATACGGCGCTGGGCGAACAGACCAAGGCCATTCTGACTGCGCTCGATGGTGGCGTGGAGACGGCGCCACAGCTAGAGCAGGCAATGGCCATGCTCAAGCCGGAATCGGATGGTGCGCTTCAACCTTCACAGGAAACGCTGCAGTTGTCGCAGGCGAGCAGCGAGGAAATTGATGCCGAACTCCTGGCGATCTTCCTCGAAGAAGCCCACGAGGTTCTCGGCACCATCGATTCAAATCTCCACTGCCTCAAGCAGTACATTCATGCGCCGGATTGCCTGACGACGATCAGGCGCTCGTTCCACACTCTCAAGGGCAGCGGCCGCATGGTCGGGTTGAAAGACCTGGGTGAAGCCGCCTGGGCCATCGAACAAACGCTCAATCTCTGGTTGCGGCTTGAACTGGAAGTCGGTCCAGCTTTGGTCGGTCTTCTCGAACAGGCGCAGGCGGTGTTTACTGCGTGGGTCGCGTTTCTGGAAACCCGGAACGGTTCGGCACCCGACCCGCGTGGCATGATTTCCCTGGCGGAATCGTTGCGTTCGGGAACGGACGACATTCTGCCGGTCGCGCCGCCTGCGGCGCTCGAAGCAGCTGCCATGCCTGAGTCGGTGGAGGAGACTGCTTCGTCCGAATTTGTGCCGCAGGAGAGTGAAGCGCCGAGTGCGGAAATAATCCATATTGATTTTGCGTCTGCCCAACCTGCCGAACCGCAGGATGATCAATTCGGCGAGGAAGTTTCCCCTGCCATCGCGGCGGATCAGCCGGATGCCTCCGTGGCTGACGTGCTGCCTCTGGTTCAGATCGCGGAAGTCGACGCAACGCTAGCGCCAGAACCGGAACAGAAGACTCCCGATGAAGCTGGGCCGGAAGTCCGCCAACAACGAATCAGTATTTCGCCGGCGCTGTTCGAGATTTTTTCCGAAGAAGCCAAAACCTATTTGCATACCTTGCGGCGTGAGTTGCCGGTGCTCGAGAGTGAAGGATCTCTCCCGACACCGCACGACATGTATCGTGCGGCGCATACGCTGGCCGGGATTTCGGCAACCGTCGGGCTGACGCCGGTCAATCAGCTCGGCTACGCCCTTGAGCACGCCCTCCTGCGGCGTGATCATTCCGACCATGCTGGCAGCTTGCAGGCGCTCGGCGTAATCAGGAGAACCATCGGCGAACTGGAACTGATGTTCTCCGCGCTTTCCGAGCAGCAGGACATCGAGATTCCCGCTGGCTTGATCGAAGACCTGGACAACCTCTATCCGGCGAGTGTCGTTACCTCCCCAGCCCACGTACTCGACAGGAAAGAAGAAGTTGCCGAACCCGCTCCGGTCGCTAGGGAGGAAGCTGCTGTTGCGGAAGCGGAGCCGAGAGGGGGAGAGGCCGTGAGCCCGCCTGTCCTGCCGACCATTCCGCTGCTTCGCGACGAAATCGACGAGCAACTGTTGCCGATCTTCCTGGAAGAAGCGGTTGATCTGAACGAGGGTATTGCGGCTCAATTGCGAGCTTGGCGCAGCGAACCGGCCAATGCCGAAGCGGTGCGGATACTCGAGAGGCTCCTGCATACGCTGAAGGGCAGTGCGCGCATGGCTGGCGCCATGAATCTCGGCGAAATAACCCATGCGCTGGAAACACGCGTCGATCAGGTCAGCAGGTTCGGTTCTGTGCCACCAGAAGTGATCGACGAAATCGAAACGGCGTTTGAATCGATCCGGCAGATAATCGAGCGCCTGCAACGTGGAGAGTCCCTGGATCAAGCGGCCGCCAAGGCAGAGGAGAACGTTGCCGGCCCGGATTCTTCAGGCGCACTCGGCGAGAAAGCGGTCCCGCAGACGGATCGCGTGATCGTCGAACGGCGTACGGACAGGACGCGTTTGGTAAACCCGGAGGCCGAAACCGAAGCCACACAGCAGCAGGCCACCTTGCGTGTGCGCGCCAACGTGATCGATCGCCTGGTAAATGAGGCTGGCGAACTTTCGATCGCGCGGTCGCGCATCGAAGGCGAAATGCGCAGCCTGAAGGAGTCATTGCTGGATCTGACGGAAAACGTCATTCGTTTGCGCCGCCAGCTTCGGGAGATCGAGATCCAGGCAGAGTCCCAGATGCAATCACGGACAGCGGTTGCAGACGAAAGGCACAGCGGTTTCGATCCGCTGGAGTTTGACCGGTTTACGCGCTTCCAGGAGTTGACACGAATGATGGCCGAATCGGTTAACGACGTGGCCACCGTGCAACAGAACCTGCTCAAGAACCTGGACGATGCCAACGCCGCCATCATCGCGCAGGCGCGGCTGAATCGC
This sequence comes from Propionivibrio sp., assembly GCA_029975435.1. Taxonomy (GTDB): domain Bacteria; phylum Pseudomonadota; class Gammaproteobacteria; order Burkholderiales; family Rhodocyclaceae; genus Propionivibrio. Next base: position 23,427 of record JARKPC010000234.1, read on the forward strand.
GAGGTACAACAGGAACTCATGTCCGTGCGTATGGTTCCGTTTGGCAGCCTGGCCGATCGCATGTATCGCATCGTGCGGCAGACCTCGAAGGAACTGAACAAGCGCGCCAACCTGGAAATCAAGGGCGGACAGGTCGAGTTGGACCGCAGCGTGCTCGACAAGATCGCAGCCCCGCTGGAGCACATGCTGCGCAATGCCATCGCCCATGGTCTCGAGAGTCGCGAAGAACGGATTGCTCGAGGCAAGCCCGAGATCGGCGATGTTTCGCTGTCGCTGACGCAGGAAGGCAATGAAATCATCCTGCTTCTTGCCGATGACGGAGCTGGTCTCGACTACGAGCGTATTCGTGCCCGCGCCGTTGCTGCCGGGCTGCTTGCCGCCGATCAGGAAGCCGGGGAAGACCAGCTTGCCGATCTGATTTTCACTCCGGGATTCTCGACTGCAGAAGAAATTTCCCAGATTGCCGGCCGTGGCGTCGGGATGGATGTCGTGAAGACCGAGATTGGCAGCCTGGGCGGCCGTATCGAAATATCCTCGATCAACGGCCAAGGAACCGAGTTCCGCCTGATCATCCCGCTGACGCTGGCGGTGACGAAGGCGCTGCTGGTGCGTGCCGGTAACAGGTCGTATGCGGTTCCCTCATCGATGATCGAACAGGTGCTCGATCTCAAGGAAACCGCGCTGAACCGCATTCGGGAGGCAGGAACTGCCGAATGGCTGGGGCATCACTATGCATTCAGCTACTTGCCGCATCTTCTCGGGGACCCGGGCGCGCTGCCCGAGCAGCATCGTCAGTACTGGATGTTGCTTCTGCGTAGTGGCGCGCGGCGAATCGCGGTGCTGGTCGACGAGTTGCTGGGCAACGAGGAAATCGTGGTCAAGAATATCGGCCCGCAGCTGGCGCGCGTCATCGGCGTCGATGGGGCGACCGTTCTGGGCAACGGACAGGTTGTGCTGATTCTCAACCCGGTGGCCTTGAGTACGCGGGCGCCGGTGGACGTGCGCACGTCGTCGACGGTTTCCGAAGTGCATGAGGAAGTCCCGGAAATGGTTGAGCCCGTGCCGGCGATGCTGCCCACCGTCATGGTCGTCGATGACTCACTGACAGTACGGAAGATTACCGGGCGATTGTTGGCGCGCGAGGGGTATCAGGTTCTGCTGGCCAAGGACGGTGTCGAAGCGCTCGAGCAACTGCTCGATGTCGTTCCGGATGTCATGCTTGTCGATATCGAGATGCCGCGCATGGATGGTTTCGACCTGACGCGCAACATCCGGGCCGACGCGCGACTGAAGAACATCCCGATCATCATGATTACCTCGCGCACGGCAGACAAGCACCGCAACTACGCGTTCGAGATCGGGGTCAATCAGTATCTCGGCAAGCCGTATCAGGAAGAGGAGCTTCTGCGCCTGATTGCGGAGTTCGTGGCGCAGCACCGCCACCTTTCCTGACTACCGAGTAGCGTTCCAGCGTTTGGCGCCGCGCCGTTTCGTGATCAACGATCGGCGCGGGGGTGTCCCGACCGATGATGACTCCGCATTCTTTCTGTTCGCGTGGTGACATCCGCCACGGGGCGTGGATGAATCGGTCCGGAACGCGGGATAGCTCGGGCAGATAAAGCCGGATGAACCGCCCTTGCGGATCGAAGCGTTCGGACTGCGCCACAGGATTGAATATCCGGAAATACGGTTGCGCATCGCACCCGCTGGACGCCGCCCATTGCCAGCCGCCGTTGTTCGCCGAAAGGTCGAAGTCGTTGAGTTGCCGGGCGAAATAGGCTTCTCCCCATCTCCAGTCGATGCCTAGGTCCTTGGTCAGGAAAGAAGCTGTCACCATGCGCAGGCGGTTGTGCATGTAGCCGGATGCGTTGAGTTGACGCATGGCGGCGTCGACCAAGGGAAACCCGGTTTTTCCGTCACACCACGCCGAATATAATGCCTTGGCGTGTGCACCATCCTCCCAGCGAATCTGGTCGAACTCGGGCTTGAACGCGTGACTGACGACGTGCGGAAAGCAATCCAGGATCATGAAATAGAACTCTCGCCAGATCAGTTCGGCGAGCCAGGTGGCAGCGCCGTCCTGGCCGGTCAAAGCTCCGGCGCCGAGAGCCCGGTTGGCAAGCTCCCGGATTGAGATCGTTCCGAAACGCAAATGCACCGAGAGATAGGATACCCCCTTGATCGCCGGGTAATCGCGCTGTGCCCGGTAGTTTTCGATTCGACCACCGAAGTCATCCAGAACCCCCTGAGCCCCGGACATGCCTGGGGCGATGCCGAGTTGCTGCAGGTTGGTCGGCAGAAACCCGATCTCTTCCAGTGTTGGAATATCCGGGGTCGAGTCGCCCGCAGACAGTCTTCCGGGGACGATGGAGAAAGGCATCAGGTCGCCTTCCGTGAGGCGTTTCAGCCAGGCGTTCTTGTAAGGAGTGAAGATCGTGTAGGGACGTTCGGACAGAGAAAGGACCTCGGGGTGCTCAAAGATCACTTGATCCTTGAAAGACTCGAAGCCAATCCCGGCAGCGTTCAGGACGTTGGCCACATCCCTGTCACGACGCTTCGCCATGGGCTCGTAGTCGCGGTTGGCGAATACCGCCGAGACCCCCAGGACTCGCGCCAGGTGCGGAATTTCCTTTGTGGCCAGACCGGTGCGAACGATCAGTCCTCCGCCTTTGCTGCGCAAGCTTTGGTCAAGCTCGATCAGCGATTCGCGGATAAACTCGACTCGGCGATCATGCTTCGAATGCAGCGCGTCGAGTATTTCCCTGTCGAAGATGAATGCACAAAATACCTTCCTGGCACGCCGGGTGGCTTCTGCCAGCGCGGTGTTGTCAATGTCTCTCAGATCGCGTCTGAACCAGACCAGAACACTTTCCAACACTCATTTCCCCTTTGTCCAGCCGGACGTCGGCGATAAAATACACACATCATGGCAAGCATCAATCTGACTGACCATTTTCTCATCGCCATGCCGGCGATGGAGGATCCTTATTTTGCCAAATCCCTGGTCTACATTGCTGAACACAACGATCAAGGGGCGCTCGGTGTGATAGTCAATCGACCGATCGACATGGATCTGGCCACGCTTTTCAAGAAAATCGACGTGCCGTTCGAGTCTGCAGCACTGGCCCGGCTCCCGGTCCTCTTCGGCGGACCGGTTCAGACCGACCGCGGATTCGTCCTGCACCGTCCGCTCGGGAACTGGCAATCTACGCTGGCAGTGAATCAGGAAGTCGGCCTGACAACGTCACGCGATGTCCTTTTGTCGGTCGGCCAAGCCGGGCACCCGAGCGACATGATGATTACCCTCGGCTATTCGGGATGGGGGGCTGGGCAACTCGAGCACGAGCTGGCCCAGAATGCCTGGCTGACCGTTCCGGCCAATTCGCGCATCCTTTTTGAACTGCCCTACGAGGAAAAGCTGGCGTCGGCGCTGGAACTCCTCGGCATAGATTTGGCGAATCTTGCCGGACAGGCGGGGCATGCCTGAACCTGTGCCACATCGAAAAGGCACTTTCTTGGCCTTTGATTTTGGGCTGAAGCGCATCGGAGTTGCTGTCGGCGAGTGGCCTCTGGCTCAAGCACATCCCCTGAAAACGATTCGCAGCGAGCGGAACGACGAGCGTTTTTCCGCCATTGCGGCGCTCATCGAAGAATGGAAGCCGGTGGGGCTGGTTGTCGGTTTGCCAGTGGCTCTGGACGGTTCTCCGCATGCCATGACTTCGCGGTGCGTCCGCTTCGCCAACCAGTTGCGCGGCCGCTTCGGGCTAGCCGTCGAGCACGCCGACGAGCGGCTCAGTTCGATCGAGGCGGAAGAAAGGCTGCGCGAAAGCGGCTACAATGCGAAAGGTGCCAGGGAGCATCTGGATGCAGTCGCCGCGCAGCTCATCCTGCAATCCTACTTCCAAAGCATTTCTGAAACCCCTACGGATAACCCCTGCCATGTCTCTCCCCACGCTACCTGATGCCGAAGCGCAATGCGTTGCGCTGGCCGAATTGATACGTCCGAAGTTGCAGCCCGACACCATGCTCGTCGGCATTCACAGCGGAGGCGTCTGGATTGCCCGCCGATTGAGTGAATTGCTTGGGTTGCCGGGAGAGATCGGTTTGATCGACGTGTCCTTCTACCGGGACGATTTCGGCGAAAAAGGTCTGCATCCGCAGGTGAAACCGACATCGATTCCGTTTGAGATCGAGGCACGGCATTTGATCCTCGTCGACGATGTCCTCTACACGGGAAGGACAACCCGGGCGGCGATCAACGAGCTGTTCGATTATGGCCGGCCGGCCAGCGTCAAGTTGGCCGTTCTCGCCGACCGCGGTGGGCGCGAGCTGCCGATTTATGCGGAATTCTGCACGTGGCAGGTCCAACTGGACGAGTCGAAGGAACTGGTGCTCGAACCGGATGCCTCGGGGCGTCTGCAATGGAGGTGCGTCGATCATGCATAACCCGCAACTCAATGCCCACGGTGAACTCAATCACCTGTTGTCGATCGACGGCCTTCCGCGCGACGTTCTGACACATATTCTGGATACTGCGTCCAGCTTCCTCGAGGTTTCCGACCGCGACGTGAAGAAGGTTCCGCTGCTGCGCGGCAAGAGTGTGTTCAATCTCTTCTTCGAGAATTCGACGCGTACCCGTACGACCTTCGAGATCGCCGCCAAGCGTCTTTCGGCGGATGTAATAAATCTGGATGTCGCGCGTTCGTCGACAGCGAAGGGCGAGACGTTGCTCGACACGGTAGACAATCTGGTGTCGATGCACGCCGACATGTTCGTCGTGCGCCACGCGTCGTCCGGCGCGCCTTACCTGATCGCCGAGCACCTGCGGCGAACGGGACGGGACGATGTGCACGTGGTCAATGCCGGCGATGGGCGGCACGCTCATCCGACGCAGGGCTTGCTCGACATGTTCACCATCCGGCATTTCAAGAAGGATTTTTCCAACCTGACGGTGGCTATTGTGGGAGACATCCTTCACTCACGAGTCGCGCGTTCGGACATACATGCGCTGGGTGCTCTCGGTGCCGCCGAGGTGCGCGCGGTCGGCCCGCAGACGCTGCTGCCCACGGCCATCGAGCGAATGGGAGTGCGCGTTTTCAAGGATCTGCGCGAAGGAATCAGGGACTGCGACGTGGTGATCATGCTGCGCTTGCAGAATGAGCGCATGAACGGAGCCCTGCTGCCGTCGGCCGGTGAATACTTCAAGTGCTACGGCCTCACGCCCGAGGTTCTCGCTCTGGCCAAGGAGGATGCCATAGTTATGCACCCGGGGCCGATGAACCGGGGCGTGGAAATCGATTCTGCGGTAGCGGATGGCCCGCAGGCGGTCATCCTGTCCCAGGTGACATTCGGTATCGCCGTGCGCATGGCGGTCATGAGTATATTGGCGGGGAACTGAGCGATGCAGGCACAGAATATTCATATCAGGAACGGTCGACTGGTTGATCCGAAGAGCGGGATCGACCGCCAGGTCGACGTGTTTGTCGCGGACGGGCTTGTCCAGGCGATCGGAACTGCGCCGAACGGCTTTGTTGCCGACCGGGTGATTGATGCTGCAGGGCGGGTGGTCTGTCCCGGGTTCGTCGATCTTTCTGCACGCCTGTCGAGTCTGGATTCCGAACTGGTGGCCGCGGTTGCCGGAGGTGTCACGGCATTGGCCTGTCCTCCCGATACCCACCCGCCGCTGGACGAACCAGAATTGGTGGAGCGACTCGTCAGGCGCAGTGAAGCCATCGGACTGGCGCACGTCTATCCTATTGGAGCGCTTACCCAACAATTGGCCGGTGAAAAGCTGTCCGAGATGGTTGGGCTGTCGCGAGCCGGATGCATCGCGTTTTCGCAGGCGACGAAGCCGATTTTCGATACCCAGGTGCTGCTGCGTGCCATGCAGTATGCCGCCAATTTCGGTTATGCGATCCGCCTGCAACCGCAGGATCATTACCTGGCCCGAGACGGAGTGGCGCATGACGGCGAAGTGGCCTCTCGTCTCGGATTATCAGGAATTCCCGTGTGTGCCGAGACGCTGGCCATTTCGACAGCGCTGCACCTTGCGGAGGAAACGGGAGTCCGGCTGCATCTCTCCAAGCTGTCTTCCGCTGCCGGCGTCGCTCTGGTCCGTGAGGCAAGGAATAGCGGGGTGAAGGTGAGCTGCGATGTGGCTATCCATCATCTGCATCTCTCCGAGACCGATATCGGCTATTTCGATAGCCACGCGCGCTTTGATCCTCCGCTGCGCACCAGTTCTGACCGTGAAGCGCTTCGCGCAGCGGTGGCCGAGGGGCTGGCCGTGGTTTGTTCCGACCACACACCGGTTGACGAAGATGGAAAGCAGTTGCCCTTCGGGGAAGCTCTGCCCGGAGCCGTAGGTCTGGAGCTTCTACTTCCGCTGGTCTTGAAGTGGGCCGACGAAGCGCGGGTGCCGTTATTGCTTGCGCTCGCCCGGGTGACGTGCGATCCAGCGGCGGTTCTGGGCATTGAAGCCGGGTCTGTCAGCGTCGGACGCCCTGCCGATATCTGCATTTTCGATGCGCAGGAACCTTGGTGCGTTAGTCCGGAAACGCTGCGCAGCCAAGGAAAAAATACGCCGTGTATAGGGTGGGAAATGACCGGCCGGGTGTGCGCAACCCTCGTTTCAGGACGCGTCGTATACGAGCGTTAGGGCAAGAGCCGTTGTTCCGTATCCGTCGGCGCGGCGGCCAACCCGACGATTTTGCGCCGCGATGTCTGGCCGCCGATCAGGGAGACGGCGGATTTTGCCAGTTGCAGACGGTCGGCGATGAATTCCAGCAGGGCCGCGTTGGCCTTGCCGTCAACCGGCGGCGCGGCCAGGCGAATCTTGAGCGCGTCGCCGTGCAAACCGACAACTTCCGTTTTTCGTGCGCCGGGCTGAACGTGCAGCGTGATCGTTGCAGCGGTCCCGTTCCAGCGCAGCCACTCGGCCATGGTCAGAGAAGCAGCAAGATGATCTGCGCCAGCAGGATGGCGATGAGCGGGGTCAGGTCGATTCCGGAGACCGGTGGAATGATTCTGCGCAGCGGCTGGAGGAATGGGTATGTCATCTGGTAAATCGGCCGGTACAGCGGCGAGTGCGGGCTGAACCAGGAGATGATGGCTTGCACGATGAGCAGGCCGATGAACAGGTAAACGCAAAGACGCAGCGTGGCCAGCAGGCTGCGGGTCAGGATCAGGATGGCCGTGTTGGCCGGGTCGAGAGCTCCCGGGCCGGAGTGCAATGAGACGACGGTGACCAGCACCAACGCCTGCAGCAGATAGGCGGCTAGCAGACTGGCCGAATCAAGCCCGAAAACCGGCGGGAGTACGCGCCGCAACGGGATCACTGCCCAGTTGGTGAGTTTGACGATAAAGGAGCCAAACTGGTTGTTGAATGGCGCGCGGAACACCTGCATGAAAAAGCGCATCAGCAGCAATACCGAGAAGAATCCGGCGAGCGAGTCGATGATCAGCAGAATGGCCTGGGTCAAGATGTTGGCCATGCATCAATCCTTGCCGAGGAGTTCGCCCAGTTCTCCGCCTCGCGCGTTGGCGGCTTTGATTCCGGCGACGATCGCTTCCTTCAATCCACGTTCGGTCATCACCTGCAGGGCCGCTTCCGTTGTGCCGCCTTTCGAAGTGACACGTGCGCGCAGTGCGCTCGCCGGTTCTTCGGACAGCGCGGCCAGCCGGGCAGCCCCGAGCACGGTTTCGATCGAAAGCTGGCGAACCTGGCGCGGCGAGAATCCAAGTTCCGTAGCCGCCTGCTGCAAAGACTCGATGAACAGGAAGACATAGGCTGGGCCGCTGCCGGAAATGGCGGTCAAGGCATCAATCTGAGCTTCGTCGTTGACCCAAAGCGTGCTGCCGACAGCGTGCATGATGCGCTCGGCGCCCAGTCGCTCCGCTTCGGACACGCTGGGGAGGGCATAGAGCCCGGTGATCCCGGCGCCGATCAGCGCGGGAGTGTTGGGCATTGCCCGCACCAACTTGTCGTGACCGCCCAGCCAGCGGGAGAGATCGGACAGGCGCAGTCCCGCAGCGACGCTGATGACGAGTTGCTGCTGGAGAAGTTTCTGCAGCGGTGCGCAGGCTTCGCGCATCTGCTGCGGTTTCACGGCGAGCAGGAGAACGTCGCAATAGAGGGCTGTGGCGTCCGGTTCGGCAAAGCAGCGTATGCCGAAAGTCCGTTCAAGGGTTGCCCGGTTTTCCGCCCCGATTTCTATTACAGCGATTTCATTGGCCGGGAACCCGTTGTTCAGCAAACCGCCGATAAGGGCGTTGGCCATATTGCCGCCGCCGAGAAATGTAATCTTCATGGTCAGTTTCTTTCACCAAAAATGGCCGTTCCGACGCGTACCAGCGTTGCGCCTTCCGCGATGGCGGCTTCAATGTCATTTGACATGCCCATTGACAGAGTGTCCAGAGCAAGGCCCTCTCGATTCAGTTGCTCGAACACTTCGCGCAGCCGACGAAAGGGCAGGCGTTGCTGTTCAAAACCGGATGATGGTGCCGGAATGGTCATCAATCCGCGCAGCGTGAGCCGGGGCAACTGGGCGACCTGCCGTGCCAAGGCCGCGACTTCTTCCACGGACATGCCGCTTTTCGTATCTTCGTTGCTGATGTTGACCTGCAGGCAGACCTGCAGCGGCGGCACACAGTCAGGACGCTGCTGGGAAAGCCGCTCGGCAATCTTGATCCGGTCGACGGAATGCACCCACTGGAAGGCTTCGGCGACAGAACGCGTCTTGTTGCTTTGCAGCGGGCCGATGAAATGCCACTCCAGATTCGGCAGTGCTGCTTCACGCACCTTGTTTACGCCTTCCTGCACGTAATTCTCGCCAAATGCCCTCTGCCCCGCCCGCGCGGCTTCCAGAACGCAGGACACCGGCCAGGTCTTGCTGACGGCCAGCAACCTGATTTCGTCGGGCGACCGCCCGCAATTCCTCGCGGCTTCGCTGATGCGCGCGAGAACGGCTTGCAGGTTGGCGGAAATTGTTGTCATAATCAGATTGATCTGGAGAGCCTTGGAAGTATAGCACTCCGCCAATAACCCCCGAGGATGGTCCGAGATGGATATAACCGAACTGCTAGCTTTCAGCGTAAAGAACAAGGCGTCCGATCTACACTTGTCCTCGGGCTTGCCGCCCATGATCCGCGTACATGGCGATGTTCGTCGCATCAACCTGCCGGCGATGGAGCACAAGGACGTGCATTCCATGGTGTACGACATCATGAACGATGCACAGCGCAAGAATTACGAAGAAACGCTGGAGTGCGATTTTTCCTTCGAGATTCCCAATCTGGCGCGCTTCCGGGTCAACGCCTTCGTGCAGAACCGGGGCGCCGGGGCCGTGTTCCGGACGATTCCGTCCAAGGTGCTGTCCCTGGAAGACTTGGCGTGCCCAAAGATTTTCAAGGAGATATCCGAGTATCCGCGCGGAATTGTCCTCGTTACCGGGCCGACCGGTTCGGGAAAGTCGACCACACTGGCGGCGATGATCAACCACGTCAATGAAAACGAGCATGCGCACATCCTTACCGTCGAGGATCCGATCGAGTTCGTGCACGATTCGAAAAAATGCCTGATCAACCAGCGCGAAGTGGGGCCGCATACGCTGTCGTTCGCCAACGCCTTACGCTCGGCCCTGCGCGAGGACCCGGACGTAATCCTAGTCGGTGAAATGCGCGACCTAGAAACGATCCGCCTGGCGCTGACGGCGGCGGAAACTGGTCACCTGGTCTTTGGCACCCTGCATACATCGAGCGCGGCAAAGACGATTGACCGCGTGGTGGACGTTTTCCCGGCCGCCGAGAAGGAAATGGTGCGTTCGATGCTTTCCGAGTCGCTGCGCGCCGTCATCTCGCAGACCTTGCTCAAGACCAAGGACGGCATGGGGCGGACGGCTGCTCACGAAATCATGATTGGAACCCCGGCAATCCGCAACCTGATCCGCGAGAACAAGGTCGCGCAGATGTATTCGGTCATCCAGACGAGTGCCCAGCTCGGCATGCAGACGCTGGATCAGAGCTTGCTCGAACTCGTCCGGCGCAACGTCGTTTCGGCCGCCGAGGCCAGGATGCGTGCGGCGAACAAGGATTCCTTCCCCGGTGCTTGAGTTTTGGCAGAAGTCTTAGCAGAAAAGGAAAGTCATGGAACGCGATCAGGCTTTGAAATTCATGCACGACCTTCTGCGTTTGATGACGCAGAAGAATGGCTCCGACCTCTTCATTACCGCCAACTTTCCTCCGGCGATCAAGGTGGACGGCCGGATCACCCCGGTATCGAACCAGGTTCTTTCAGCGCAGCACACCGCGGAATTGGCGCGTTCGATCATGAACGACCGGCAAGCCGCGGAGTTCGAGGCGACCAAGGAATGCAACTTCGCCATCTCGCCATCGGGAATCGGTCGCTTCCGGGTCAATGCGCTGATTCAGCAGGGGCGCGTGGCAGTCGTCTGCCGGACCATCAACCTGACGATTCCGACACTGGAGGAACTTGGGCTGCCGACGGTGCTCAAGGATATCGCCATGACCAAGCGCGGGCTGGTGATCTTCGTCGGCGGAACGGGAACCGGCAAGACCACCTCGCTGGCGGCGTTGGTCGACCACCGGAACAAGAATAGCCAGGGCCACATCATCACGGTCGAGGATCCGATCGAATTCATCCACGACCACAAGGGCTGCATCGTCACCCAGCGCGAAGTCGGGGTGGATACGGATTCCTGGGAGGCTGCCCTGAAGAACTCGTTGCGGCAGGCGCCCGACGTGATCCTGATGGGCGAAATCCGCGACCGCGAAACCATGGATTACGGCATTGCCTTTGCCGAGACCGGGCACCTTTGCCTGGCCACCCTGCATGCCAACAGTACCAACCAGGCTATCGACCGGATCATCAACTTTTTCCCCGAAGACCGTCGTCACCAACTGCTGATGGATCTGTCGCTCAACCTGCGCGCTCTGGTTTCGCAGCGTCTGTTGCCGAAAAAGGACGGCAAGGGGCGTGTCGCGGCCGTCGAGATCATGCTCAATTCGCCACTCATTTCGGACCTCATCTTCAAAGGCGAGGTGCACGAGATCAAGGAAGTCATGAAACGATCGCGCGAACTTGGCATGCAGACTTTCGACCAGGCGCTGTTCGACCTTTACGAGGCCGGGCGGATTACTTACGAGGACGCCTTGCGCAATGCCGACTCGATCAATGACCTGCGCCTGCAGATCAAGTTGTACAGCAAGGACTCGAAGGACCGTGATCTGAACTCGGGAATCGGTCATCTCGAAGTCGTTTGACGCCGTCGCTGCCTTCCCCGGCAGTTCCTGATTCTCTCCGTTGATCGCCCCGTTTTTCGGGGCGATTTTCTTTCCACGTCGGCCCAATACGGCTCCCGGATTTCATCTCCTGGCCGCCGTCGTTTCAAGCCCTTTCTGGAGAACCTTTCGCGCACGGATGCGTGGAAGAATACCCAACACGTTTTGTCGGATTTTATTGGTTGAAATACAGTTTCACAATTCGGAATTTGGGTTGTACAATTAGTTCCTTAAGCTCATCTTTTAGTTCCATTAACGCATTAAATAGTTGGTTAGTGGTTGATGGGTGGGGTAGCTTCGAAAATCAACTGATCGGAGAAAGCATGTTCGAAGTGCGTATTCATGGCCGTGGAGGCCAAGGGGTGGTGACGGCGGCAGAGATGCTGTCGATAGCGGCATTCGAGGAAGGGCATCACGCGCAAGCCTTCCCCAGTTTCGGTTCCGAGCGGACGGGGGCGCCGGTAGTGGCTTTCTGCCGTATCTCGGACCATGAGATCCGGTTGCGTGAGCCGATCATGAATCCGGATGCCTTGATCATCCAGGATCCAACCTTGCTGCGTCAGGTCGATGTGTTCGCCGGCCTGAAGAAGGACGGATTCATCCTGATCAATACCAAGAATACCTTTGAGGAACTGGGGCTCGAGGACTACGTCCGCGACTGGCCCGCCAATCGCCTGTGCACGCTGGCAGCGATCGACCTCGGCCTCAAGCATGTCGGCAGGCCGGTGCCGAATGTCCCACTGCTCGCGGGTTTTGCCGCGCTTTCCGGCAAGCTGGAACTGGAATCGGTGTGCAAGGCCATCAACGCCAAGTTCTCTGGCAAGGTCGCGCAGGGCAATATCGCTGCGGCGACGGAAGCGTTCAATCTGGTCCTGGCGCGAGCCAAGGGCGCAAGCAAGGAGGTCGCCAATGCTTAAGCAAATCGAAGGCTCGCACGCCGTCGCCGAGGCGGTCGCCCTGTGCCGGCCGGAAGTGATCTGCGCGTATCCCATCTCGCCGCAAACCCACATCGTCGAGGGCATCGGCGAGATGGTGAAGTCGGGCGAGGTCAAGAACTGCGAATTCATCAACGTCGAATCCGAATTCGCCGCCATGAGCGTGGCGATCGGCTCGTCGGCAGCCGGTGCTCGCACTTATACGGCGACCGCATCGCAGGGGCTGCTGTTCATGGTCGAGGCGGTCTACAACGCGTCCGGCCTTGGTTTGCCGATCGTCATGACCGTGGCCAACCGGGCAATCGGTGCGCCGATCAACATCTGGAACGACCATTCCGATTCGATTTCGCAGCGCGACAGCGGCTGGATCCAGCTTTTTGCGGAGACCAACCAGGAAGCTCTCGATCTGCACATCCAGGCCTTCAAGCTGGCCGAAGAATTGAGCCTGCCGGTGATGGTGTGCATGGACGGCTTCATTCTCACGCACGCTTACGAGCGCGTCGACATGCCGACACAGGAACAGGTGGATGCTTTCCTTCCGCCTTACGAACCGCGCCAAGTGCTCGATCCGGCCGACCCGGTGTCGATCGGGGCGATGGTCGGGCCGGAAGCGTTTGCCGAAGTGCGTTATCTGGAACACGAAAAGCAGATGCGGGCGCTGGAACTGATTCCGAAGATCGCCGATGAGTTCAAGGCGGGATTCGGCCGCGATTCGGGCGGTCTCGTCCGCGGCTACCGCCTGGATGACGCGGAAACGGTCATCGTGGCCATGGGCTCGCTGCTCGGGACGATCAAAGATACGATTGACGAGATGCGGGCGGCGGGCGTAAAGATCGGCGTGCTGGGAGTGATCTCCTTCCGACCGTTCCCGCTGGCTGAAGTGCGGGCGGCGCTTAAGGGCGCCAAGCGCGTGGTCGTCGTCGAAAAGACCTTCGCCGTCGGCATCGGAGGCATCCTGGCCACCGACATCCGGACGGCCATGGACGGAATCAGCATCCTCGACTACACGGTCGTCGCCGGTCTCGGCGGTCGTCCGATCACCAAGAAATCGCTGCACGCGCTCTTTGACAAGGCGGTGCGCGACGATCTGCCGGCCCTGACCTTCCTCGACCTCGACTGGAACATCGTGAACAAACAACTGGAGCGCGAGCGCCAGAAGCGCCGTTCCGGGCCGGTGGCCGAAAACATCCTGCGCGACGTCGGCAGCAGCCATGTCGCCCAACACAGTTGAGGAGTCGAGCATGAGCTTTCAACCCGTCAAGTTCTACCAGACCGGCACCTTCACTGTCGGCAACCGCCTGCTGGCCCCGGATCAGCGCAGCGTCCAGGCCAACATGGAGCGCACCAATTCCCTGAATTCCGGTCACCGCGCCTGCCAGGGCTGCGGCGAGGCGCTTGGCGCCCGCTACGCCATCGACGCGGCAATGCATGCTACCAACAACCAACTGGTGGCAGTCAATGCCACCGGCTGCCTGGAGGTGTTTTCCACGCCCTATCCGGAAACTTCCTGGCAGGTTCCCTGGATCCATTCGCTGTTCGGCAACGCCGCCGCGGTGGCGACCGGCGTCTCTGCCGCGCTCAAGGTCAAGCGCCAGAAGGCCGAGATGGGTGACGTGCGCGTGGTCGCCCAGGGCGGTGATGGCGGTACGACCGATATCGGATTCGGCTGCCTGTCCGGAATGTTCGAGCGCAACGACGACGTCCTGTACATCTGCTACGACAACGGCGGCTACATGAATACCGGCATCCAGCGCAGTTCGGCCACGCCGCCGGCCGCGCGCACGGCGACGACCATGCCGGTCGGGCCGGAGCCCGGCAACCCGTTCGGCCAGGGCAAGTTCGTGCCGGCCATCGCCATGGCGCACGAGATTCCCTACGTGGCCACCGCGACGGTCGCCGACCTGCGCGATCTCGAGCACAAGGTCAGGAAGGCCATGACCTTCCGGGGTGCCCGCTACATCCATATCCTGGTGCCCTGTCCGCTCGGTTGGGGGACGGCATCGCACGACACTCTGAAGATGTCGCGCCTGGCCAAGGAAACCGGCCTGTTCCCGGTGTTCGAAGCCGAGCGCGGAGAACTGACGCATTCGACGAAAATTCGTCGTTTGCTCCCGGTCGAGGAATACCTGCGGCCGCAGAAGCGCTTTGCCCACCTGTTTGGCAAATCGCCGGCGATTGACACCATTGCCCGTCTGCAAGCGATTGCCGACAAGAACATCCGTAAATACGATCTGCTCGACAAGGAGGCGAACTGATGAACAAGCCGTTTGCAATCACCCTCGACCCGGGTTCGTCGCTCGCCAACCGCACCGGTTCGTGGCGCACGGCGCGGCCGGTCTACGGGGACCGTCTGCCGCCCTGCAACAACCAGTGCCCGGCTGGAGAAGACATCCAGGGCTGGCTGTTTCATGCTGAGTCGGGCAATTACGAAAAAGCCTGGCAGCACCTGACCAAGGACAATCCGTTCCCGGCGATCATGGGCCGCGTCTGCTACCACACCTGCGAAGGTGCCTGCAACCGCGCCAACCTAGACGCAGCAGTGGGCATCAATTCCGTCGAACGCTTCCTCGGCGACGAAGCGATCAAGCGCCGCTGGAAACTGGTTCCGCCAGCCGCCGAGTCGGGCAAGCATGTGCTGATCGTCGGCGGCGGTCCGTCGGGCATGTCGGCGGCTTATCACCTGCGCCGTCTTGGGCATCGCGTGACGGTCCATGAAGCCGGGCCAATGCTCGGCGGAATGATGCGCTTCGGGATTCCCAAGTACCGCCTGCCGCGCGACGTCCTCGATGCGGAAATGCAGCGGGTGGTCGACATGGGCGTCGAGGTGAAGCTCAACACCAAGGTCGATAACATCCTTGAGACCATGCAGGCCGGCAAGTTCGACGCTGCCTTCCTGGCCGTCGGCGCGCACATCGGCAAGCGCACCAGCATTCCGGCCGGCGCCGTGTCGAAGATCGTCGACGCGGTTTCGATCCTGCGCAGCATGGAAGGTGAGGACAAGCCGATGCTCGGGCGACGTGTCGTCGTCTACGGCGGTGGCAATACGGCGATCGACGTCGCCCGTACCGCCAAGCGCATGGGCGCCGAGCCGATCATCGTCTATCGCCGCACCCGCGACAAGATGCCGGCGCACGACTTCGAAGTCGAGGAGGCAATGCAGGAAGGCGTCATGATCAAGTGGCTGTCGACCATCAAGCAAGCCGGCGATTCATCCATCACCGTCGAGAAGATGGAACTCGATGCCAACGGTTTCCCGCAGCCGACAGGCGAGATCGAAACGCTGGAAGCTGACTCGGTGGTGCTGGCGTTGGGTCAGGACGTCGATCTGGGTTTGCTCGAAGGTGTTCCGGGTCTGGAGGTTACGGACGGCGTAGTCAAGGTGGACGCCAACATGATGACCGGCCACGCGGGCATTTTTGCAGGTGGCGACATGGTGCCTGCCGACCGCAATATCACCGTCGGTGTCGGTCACGGCAAGAAGGCGGCGCGCAACATCGACGCCTGGTTGCGCGGTACGACGTATGCTGCTCCGCCCAAGGCGCCGCTCGCGACGTTCGAGCGCCTGAATACCTGGTATTACGCCGATGCGCCGAAAACCGTGCGGCCGATGCTGGATATTATCCGCCGGCAGTCGACCTTCGAGGAAGTCCAGGGTGGCCTGGACGAAAGCAACGCGCTGTACGAGGCGCGCCGCTGCCTGTCCTGCGGCAACTGCTTCGAGTGCGACAACTGCTACGGGGTTTGCCCGGACAACGCGGTGATCAAGCTCGGTCCCGGCAAGCGCTTCGAGTTCAACTACGACTATTGCAAGGGCTGTGGCCTGTGCGTGGCGGAGTGTCCTTGCGGTGCGATCGACATGGTGCCTGAAAACAATTAGGCATCGTTCTTGAGTTGAAGCAGTAAAGCGGGGCGGTGACTGATGTCACCGCCCCGCTGTCGTTTACAGGCGCAAGAATTACTGCATCAGGAACGTCGTATCGGTGCCTTCGTCCCAGCCATCCCACAGGTAGTCGTCGGCCTTGCCGTCGGCGATCAGGCGAAGGGCGTAGTTGACCTGTTCCTTGTAGAAGTCGCAGAAGGCGCCCATCCGACCCATGCCGCCGTTCATCTCGTGCGCCTCGGCCGGGCAGGGCGAACCACAGAAATGGCGGATGGCGCACTCGTTGCACGGTGCGAACCGGTCAACGTCGCGCGCGGTGACGGTGCGGAAGGCGTCTGACGCCAGTGCTGCCGCAACGCCGCCGTCGTCCAGCAGGTTGCCGCCATTGAAGCGCGGCAAACCGATGAACTCGCTGCACGGGTAGAGGCTGCCGTCGGCGGCCAGCGCAAAGAAAGCCCGCCCGCCTCCGCACGGCGAGATGTCACACATCAGGCGACGCGCCGTCGGCGCCAGGATGGCGATCAGCACGTTGGCGAAATTGGCGACCAGCAGCTTGCGCCCGGTCTGCCGGTACAGCTCGTATGTCCGGTCAAGGGCTGCGAAGAATGCCTTCGCCATGTCGCCATCGGACGGTTTGACGCCGCGTGCACCCGGCAAGGTGCAGCGCAGAGTGTTGAGCATACAGGTCGGAACTTCGTAGGCGTGGAACAGTTCGACCATGCCAGTGAGAGTCGGCAGGTTCTCGGTCGTGCAGGTGGTGATCACGCTCCACGACCCGTAGCCGCGCAACTTCTCCATAGCCTTGAGCACCTTGTCATGCACGCTCTTGCCGCCCCACGTCTGGCGCGTGGCGTCGGTGATGCCGGCGACCGGGCCGTCGAGCGAGAGGCCGATGCTGACATTGCGCGAGGTCAGGAATTCGACCGCCTCATTGTCGAGCAGGGTGCCGTTGGTCTGGATGCCGAAGGCGAAGTCCTCGCCGAATTCCTCGATGGCGGCGAATACCGCAGGCTTGTTCATCAGCGGTTCGGCGCCGTGAAAAATGGCGCGGGGCTTGCGTCCCTCGGGCATGACGGTACGGAAGTAATCGCGCAGCTTGCCGAGCGAAGCGATCAGCTTGCTTTCCGACATGTGCTGGCCTTCGCTGCGCTGCGTGCCGGGCAGATAGCAGTAGGTGCAGTTGAGGTTGCAGCGCTCGGTCGGGTTGAGATAGACGCCGGATGGAGTCAGCCCGAAACGCAGTGCGTGCAGTTCGCGGGCGAACTCGGCGGCCTTGTCGCGGAAGCTGTCGATGAGCGCCGTACCGTCGGCCACAGATTCGGCGATGCGTGTCTTGTCGACGAGTGCCCAGAACGCGGTGTTGGGATCGGTGACGGCGGCATAGACGTCGTGGCCGATGTCCACGGGAATCAGCGGGCCGGCGGACGCGGCCCGTGCGAGAATGGCGTCAGTCATTTACTTGGCCGCTTTCCGGTCCATCAGTACGTAGTGCGACAGGCCGATGCCGTCGGGGTTGCAACTCTTGCGGATGGCGATGGTCGGGACGGGCGCCGGCTTGGCGGATTGGGACGTTTGCGTTTGAACCGTTTGGGACATGATCCACTCCTCGGGAAAATGAAAACAAAAAAGGCTCCGGCTGAAGACACGCGGGGGCATGCCTTCAGCCGGAGCCCTTGCCAAAGCTCCGCTTCGTTTCGACACGTCTTCTGGCTACCGGATCAGCCGAAGCGCAGCGCCTTCCCGGCGGGGTGAGCCCCGTCAGTGGCTGGTTGTATCAACCTTGCAGCGTTCGTCCCCGGATACAGCGGCGGGCCCGCCACGGATTTGCACCGTGTTCCGTTTCGTCGAATCGAATGGAGCGCGTATTTTCCACGAGCGTCGTTGATGAGGTCAAGTGCCGCGGGGGTGCCGAGGATTACTTGAGCAGTCGCCGTCGTGTGAGGATCGTGGCGACGTAAAAAGCGAGCGTGGCGATGCACGCGAGTGCCGCGACGTGGCCGCCGGCGTTCGCAGGGATCTGGCCATTGAGCAAGGGGCGGGCGAGTTGCACCGCGTGGGAGAGAGGCAACCACGCGGCGATCGCGTGTAGCAGCGGGGGCAACTGATCGGCGGGGAAAAAAACTCCGGAGACGAGCGTCATTGGAGTGATGAACAGCGTGAAGTAGTACATGAAAAAATCGTAGGAGGGAGCCAGCGCGCAGATGATCAGGCCGAGCGCGCCAAAGGTGAGGCCGGTGAGGAAAATGACCGGGATTGTCCATAGCGCCAGCGGTGACGCGCTCAATCCGAGCATGGCGATGACCAGCAGGATGGCCAGTCCCGAAAGCAAACTCTTGCTGGCGGTCCATACCAGTTCGCCGGCCAGCACGTGGTCGAGCGTGAGCGGGGTGTTGAGAATCGCGTCCCATGTTTTCTGCACGTGCATGCGCGAGAAGCCGGAATAGAGCGCTTCGAAGGTGGCCGCGTTCATCGTGCTGGCGACGACCGTGCCGGCAGCGAGAAAGCTGACATAGCTCACGCCGCCGATCTCGGGCAGAAGAGCGCCCAGTCCGTAGCCGAGACCGAGCATGTAGATCAGCGGGTCGGCCAGGTTTCCGAGTACCGAGGGCAGCGCCAGCTTGCGCCAGACTAGGAAGTTGCGCCGCCACACCGGCAGCCAACGCAGGCCGGGGCGGGGAAGAGAGAACAGCGTTGCTTTCGACATCGTCAATCCCGCAATTCCCGCCCGGTTAACTTGATGAACACATCCTCCAGCGTGGCAGGACGGTGCAGGTAGCGAAGCCCGGGTTGATCATGCAGCGCCGAGAGCAGCGGCGCTACGTCCTGGCAATAGAAGAATGCCGTCTCGCCAGCTACTTCGATGCGCTCACCCAGAGTATCGTGTTCGCGTGCCCAGTCGGCGGCCTCGTCGCCGAAGACTTCCACTACCTGCGGTTCGATGTGCGTGGCGACGAGGTTGCGCGGTGCGCCTTCGGTAATCATGCGACCGTGGTCGAGGATGGCCAGTCGATCACACAGGCGTTCGGCTTCGTCCATGAAGTGCGTGGTCAGAATCAACGTTTTGCCACGCGTCGTCAGCTGTTTCATGCGGTCCCAAATCAGGTGGCGTGCCTGGGGATCGAGACCGGTAGTCGGTTCGTCGAGGAAGATAATATCCGGGTCGTTAATCATTGCCCGCGCCAGGGTAAGGCGCCGTTTCATTCCCCCCGAAAGTGTCTGGATGCGGGCGTCCGCCTTGCCTACCAGTCCCGCAAAATCGAGCAGATCCGGGATGCGGGCATCGATCGCGGCGTTGCTGAGGCCGAAGTAGCGGCCATAGACTATGAGGTTTTCACGAACGGTGAAATCGGGATCCAGATTGTCGAATTGCGGTACGACTCCCACGTTGGCACGGGCCTTCTCCGCCTCTTCGGGAACAGTGTGCCCGCCCAGGCGGATCGTTCCGCCGTCCGGAACCGTCAAGCCGAGGCAGCAGCGCAACGTAGTGGTTTTCCCCGCGCCATTGGGCCCGAGGAGCCCGAAGCACGTGCCTCGCGTCACGCGAAAATCGATGCCAGCGACGACCTCGTTGCCGTCGTAGCTCTTGCGCAGGTCGGAAACACTGAGCGCGTCTTCGGGGCTCAATGTGACCATGCGCGCAGAATGATGTCGCGAATGAGGTGCAGCCGACGATGAAAAAAATGGTCGGCGCCGGGAATGACCACGACCGGCAGATCCAGCGGCTGCGCCCAGGCCAGGACGTTGGCCAGTGGCACGGTGGTGTCGGCCGACCCGTGAATGACCAGCGTGTCTTTCGGCACGGTGCGTGTCGAATACTGACGGGCGCCTTCGACATGGCCGGCGGCGGTCCCGACCAGGACCAGCCGCTGTGCAGGCTGGCCGGAATCGACCAGCGACTCGGCGACTCGGGTCTGGACATAGGCGCCGAACGAAAAACCGGCCAGCACCACCGGTATTTCACCGAATATATGCCTCGCTTCGTCGAGGACGAGAAGCATGTCGTCGGTCTCTCCACGACCGTCATCATGCAGTCCTTCGCTGCCACCAACACCCCGGAAGTCGGGTCGTAGTGCGGCGTAACCGAGCCGGATGAAGGTGCTCGCCAGAGTATGCACGACCTTGTTCTCGCTGGTGCCGCCGAATAATGGATGCGGGTGACATACCAGGGCGATGCCCCGCGGCTCTGGCGACGATTCGACTTTTGTCTCGATTGTGCCGGCCCGTCCAGTGATGCGCAGCGTTTGTTCAGAAGGTTTCATGCGTGCCGCTATATCTTCAGGCGCTCGATGATGCGTCCATGCACGAGGTGTTCCTGGATGATCTCTTCGACATCATCCGTGTCCACGTACTGATACCACACCGCTTCCGGATACACGACGAGAACCGGTCCTAGGTCGCAGCGGTCCATGCATCCGGCCTTGTTGATACGCACCTTGCCTTCGCCCTTGAGTTTCAACTGGGCGATCCTGTCCTTGGCGTAGGTCTGGGCCTCGGTAGCGCCGAGATTGTTGCAACACGTTTCACCGTCCGGGCGCTGGTTGCAGCAGAAAAACACGTGGTGTTTGTAGTAGCTCATGTCGGATATTTCGGGTGGTTGGGTTTGTCGGTAATCGATAGGCCTAATTCATTTCCTGTCAGGCGCGTCGTCCGAGCAGGATGAGATAGGGGAGTGCCAGGAAAGGCCAGAAACTCGCCGCGAATCGAGTCAGCCCGTTGAAATTCAGAAAATGTCCTTGCCGCCAGGCGGCCAGAGCAGCGGCCGAATACGGGTTGAACGGCGCGAGATTGACGAGTACTGTTCCTGCCATCAGCGAGACCCCGGCGAGGGCGATGCGCAGAGGTCCCGGCAGGAGCAGGGCGAGGGCGAGCACCATGCCTCCGATCAGCATCCCCAGGCCGGCTCCGGGCGTCAGCCAGACGAGGGCGTTCTGCGGTCCGACCAGTATCGCCGCAGCGAGCGTTCGAGTCAGGATTGCGGCAACGAAGAACCAGGGCAAAGTCCGGCGGACCGGCCCCTTTGTTGCAAGGACGGTGCGCATGACAAGACCGATTGCTATGGTGTTGCATATTATGATGCCGGTCTCCATGGCGAAGAACGACGGAGCGGCATACGAAACGGCCGGGGTGATGTCGAAGAGGTGACGAAGGTCGCCTGCGCCGAAAAGTAGAGTTTCTGGAGAAAGCTGCGTGAGCAGCCACAATCCGATCAAGATCAGCCCATATTCCAAATGCGGAATCGGTGCCAGCCATTGTTGCTGCACACGTGTCGTCCAGCTGAAGAAATGCGTTCCGCACCAAAGCGACAGCACTGCACCAAGACCTGATCCAATGCTGTTGCAGAGGAGGTCTACATTCGACGGGACGCGCGATGGCAGGAATGTTTGCACGCTTTCCATGGTCAGGCTCAGAAGACTCCCGAGCAGGAGAGATAAAAAAACTGCCATTGGCTTGCCCGAATGGCGCCCGACGCTTTGTGTCATGAAAAACGCCAGGGGCATATAGGCAATGATGTTGATTGCCAGATCGAATACGGTCCAGTATCGGGGCCATGAGGCTTCGAGGAAAACGAGCGGCGAGATGCCCGGTGCGCGCCAGCCGGAAAACGGATGCAAACTGGCATAGACAATGAGTGCCAGATAGCAAAGGGTCAAATAACGCGGCAACAGCGAGGGACTCTCCGTGTGGGCGCCGGTGTCGGGCGTGGAAGCGGGGGAAATGCCTGTCTGCATTGCCGGTAAATGAAATGTTGATCAGGAAGGTGATGCTATCGATTCTACCTTTTCGGCTGCTGGACGGCGGCTTATTCCCGTGGCGTGGAGCAGGGAACATGCGCGAGGTGGCGAAGTGCTGCGGATGTCGTGGTGTTGACAAAAATGGTTTCGGTCACTAGAGTTCGCCCTCTTTCGCGTTTCGGCCCCCTTGGGCGTCGCGGAGAAGGGAACCAAAGTTCTTTGGAAAACTCTACAACTGAGTCTGCTCAGTTTCTGAAGTAGTTCTGCCCTGCGGCAATTTAGTCTTCCGCCGCGCAATGGGGCATTGCACCCGCCTATAACCGTTTGTCGCAAGGCAAGTCTGTCTGTTTGCGCGATGACACCAGTGAAGGAGAGAGCATGTCTGTATCCGTTTCGCTCAAGACTTCGATGGCCCGTAGCCTGGATGCCGTCTTCAGTATCTTCCAGTATGTGGTGATGATTGCCGGGCTACTGTTTGTTCTCGGGATTGTCGGTTTTGTCTTTAACGCACCAGAGTCGAAGAACGAGGAAGAGTCTGCTCTTCCAGCCGCCTCTGTCGCCAAGGCGCCCGTTGGGTTGTCGCAAGAAACTCCTGCGGACGGCACCGGAAATGCAGGGTTCAAGCCGTACTATGCTGGTGCGCTCGAATATGTGAAGCGGCGCTACCGCGTTTCTCCGGAGGCCGTTCTGCCGGTGTTCGAGTTCGCGGAAGTGATCGGCAGGGAGCGTCGCATCGATCCCCTGCTGATTCTTGCGATCATCGGTGTCGAATCGGGCTTCAATCCTTTTGCGGAGAGTGCAATGGGCGCGCGTGGCTTGATGCAGGTGATTCCGCGTTTCCACATGGACAAAGTGCCGCTTGGCGCGGGAACTCGCCATTTGTTCGATCCGGCCGTAAATATCCGGGTTGGAGTCTATGTGCTCGAGGAGGCGATCCGGCGTGGCGGCGATCTGACAGCGGGTCTGCAGTACTATGCCGGGTCTTCGGATGCGGAAGGCGGTTATGCCAACAAGGTGCTGGCTGAAAAGGCGCGCCTCGAAAAAGCGGCGCGCCGCAGCGTGGATTCCAGCGCTTGATCTCGCAACGTTGACGTTATTTAATCCGGTAGCTTTCGGTGCCATGAGCTCAGCGCCATGGCACCGGCCAGCGGTCAGTCGTCGTCCAGGCTGACAGTCTTGTGTTCCGATGCCAGCTGCTGCTGGGTTGCTGCCGGGACCGGGGCGTAGTGTGAGAAGGCAATGCTGTACGATCCCTGCCCTCCCGTCAGCGACTTGAGTCGTCCCTGGTAATCATCGAGTTCGGCGAGCGGTACCTTGCCGTTAATGGCCATGGTGCCGGTTCCTCGCGGCTGTGTTCCGGTCACCTGGCCACGCTTGCTCGACAGGTCGCCGGAAAGATCCCCTACGGCAGCGTCGGGCGTCAGCACTTCAATGTCAACCACGGGTTCCAGGATTATCGGCGACGCTGCCTGTATGGCCTGGATCGTGGCTTTTCTGCCGGCCGTGAAAAAAGCGATGTCCTTGCTATCGACGGAGTGCGATTTCCCGTCATGCACGATGACGCGGATGTCATGCACAGGGAACCCCGCGACGACACCGTCTTCCAGTGCCTGGCGCACACCTTTCTCCACCGATGCCATGAATACGCCAGGAATCACACCGCCCTTGACACTGTCGACGAATTCAAACCCGGTGCCACGTTCGAGCGGTTCGACGCGCAGCATAACCTCGCCGAACTGACCTGCTCCTCCGCTTTGCTTCTTGTGTCGGCAATGTCCCTCGGCTTTCTTGGTGATCGTTTCACGGTAGGCGATCTGGGGAGGTTTGGTGTCGAGCTCGATCTTGTATTGCTGGGCCAGGCGTGCCAGTTTTGCACGCAAGTGCATTTCGCCGAGGCCGCGGATAACCGTTTCGTTGGTAGTCGGATGGCGCTCGACCTTGAAACAGGGATCTTCTATCTCGAGCTTGTGCAACACGTCGAAGAGTCGTTGTTCGTCGGCCTTGCGCTTCGTTTAGACCGCCAGCCCCTGCATGGGCTCGGGAAATTCAAGCGGCGTGAGGTGGATGTGGTCCTCGTCATGCGAATCGTGAAGCACGCAATCGAAGTCGATTTCGTCAACCTTTGCTATCGCCCCGATGTCTCCAGGAATCAGCGCCTCGACCTCGACGTAATCCTTGCCCTGAAGCCGGTACAAATGCCCGACCTTGAAGGCGCGTTTGGCGTCACCGACAAAAAGAGGTGTCTCTTTCTTGATGGTTCCCTGATGGACCCGGAATACGCCGAGTTTGCCGACGAATGGATCGCTGACGACCTTGAAAACATGGGCAAGCACGTGCCTGTTCGGGTCTGGAATCGCGTCGAATGGCGAACTGTTCGGGTCGCCCAGCTCGCCTTTGAAAAACGGTGGTGGGTTGCCCTCGGTCGGGTTCGGGGCCAGTTTCGCCAGCGCGTCGAGCAACTGGGGAATCCCTGCCCCGGTTTTTGCAGAAACGAACAGGATCGGAATCAGGTGGCCTGCGCGCAACGCTTTCTCAAAAGGCGCGTGCAGTTCTTCCGCGCTCGGGTCGGCGCCTTCGTCGAGATACCGTGCTAGAAGATCCTCGTCTTCTTCGACGATCTGGTCGATCAGTGCGCGATGCGCTGTGGCCACGGATTCAAAGTCGCTGTCTCCGCTGTCGTGGCCGAGTAATTCAACAACGTCTTGGCCATGGTGCGCGGGTAGGTCGAGCAACATGCATTCGCGCCCGAAGCAGTCACGGATTTCTCCAACCAATTTGGGCAGGTCGACGTTTTCCGCATCAATTTTGTTGATTACGATCATGCGGCAGAGGTTGCGCGCCGCCGAGAGTTTCATCATGCGTTCGGTGGACAGTTCGATGCCGGTTTGGGCATTGATGACGATCAGGGCAGTGTCGACTGCGGCGAGGGCGCCAATGGACTGCCCGGCAAAATCCGGGTATCCCGGAGTATCGATGAGGTGGATCTTGGCGTCGAGCCAGTCGAAACTGGCTATGGCGGAGTTCAGGGAATGGCCTAGCTCTTTTTCCTGTGGGTCGAAATCGCAGACGGTATTGCCCTTTTCAATTGATCCTCTGCTGGTGATTGCGCCGGCCGAAGCAAGCAGCGTTTCGGCAAGGGTGGTCTTGCCGGCGGCGCCGTGGCCGACGAGTGCTACAGTACGAAGGTTGACCGTGTTGTTCTGACTCATGTTTTCCCCCAATTATCACGAACACGCTCGTCGCAGGGCGAAAATCAGGCAACACCCCTTGTCGAGCTACCGATTACGCAAGATTCAACACAACGTTTTCATTCTACCTCTTATGACCGGATAGCCAAGTGCAAGTCGTTTTTGCTGGAGAATGGGGCGTGCGGAATTGCTGAGAATGGCGGAGGGGTGCTCTTGTCCTTGTCTGTAATAAGGCCGCTTGCGCTAACATGTCGCCTATCTTTTCCCTCCGCGATCGCGTTCGCCGCGTGCCCGGTTCCCGCCGCAATTGGTGTCGTCCTCCGGCGAATTGGGTGGCCGAGATTTTTCCGGGGGGGCCGTATGGGCGAAACAAATACGGCGTTCGCTGATGATCCTGCACGAGTTTGGAAACGTATGTACCAACCTGATCCTGAATCTGCCCAGCCTTCTCGCGACTCTTTTTCGGTGGTGTGCCTGTGTGCAGAATGGTGTGGTACGTGCCGCGAGTACCGCAACGGATTTGAACAGTTGGCTGACCAGTTTGAAGGGGTCAGGTTTCTCTGGCTGGATATCGAGGATCAGGCGGACTCTCTGGGCAATCTGGATGTGGAGAACTTTCCGACGATTCTGGTACGCCGTGGCGATTGGATTCTCTTCTTCGGCACATTGCCACCGCAGGTAAGCCATTTGCGCAGGCTGGTCGAGACATTTGTCGAACAGACGCCGGAGGAGAGCCGGGTCTACGCGATTTCAAGTCTCGAACGAAGCGGCTGGCAGAATGATGCGGACCTAGCCGGAATCGGGCGGGACTAGTGATTTGGCCAAGCAGGGAGACGATGGTTTTCCGTCAAGCAGGAGATATGTCAGCCATGGAAAACCGGGCGAGAGTGATGGAGATGCGCAGCAGGGTGCCACGGCTGCTGCTCGTGGGCGTCGTCATTCTGGTGCTGTTCCTCTTGGGTTACCTGCTCCTGTCGAGTTATCGCGAGCAGATCAGGAAGGCTGAAAACGGCACGCGTAACTTGGCCGCAATCTTGCAAACCCAATTCTATGACGCGTTGCGTCGGACCGATGCAGACCTCGCTGCGTTGGCCTCGGAGATTCCTCCTGACGCGCTGGAGCGAACCGCGGTGCCGCAGTATCAGCAACAAATCAACTCACGTCTGGCAAGCCGGCTGATCAACGTCGATGGCATGGGTGGACTGCATGTGCATGATGCCAATGGTGGAGCCCTCTATTCCTCGGAGAGTGTGCCGGCACGGGCATTGAATATCGCTGACCGCGACTATTTCAAGAGCTTGCGCGACGATCCTTCGGTGCAACTGGTATTTTCAAGCGTGGTAAGAAGCGGCTTGTCCGGAAAGGATGTGCTGGTAATTGCTCGAGCAATTCGTAATGCAAATGGGCGGTTTCTCGGAACGGTACTGAGTCCTTTCGATATTGAATCGTACCGGGCGCAGTTGGGCTCGTTGAATGTCGGAGACTATGGCTTTGTGGCACTGCGGCGACGAGATTCGCACGCGCTCGTTTTGCGGTGGCCGGAGATGCCCGAAGAGGTCAACAAACCGCTTGCCACAGACCACGCTCTCGTGGCCGCGCTTGCCGAGGGGGCGATGGAAGCGGTCGTGGGAAATGCATCTGGTGGGGAGCCCGATCTGGCGGACTATGTCACGAGCCTGAAAGGTGTGCCGAATTATCCTTTCTATTTCGTCGTGGGATTCGATCGTCAGAGTGTCTTGGCTGGATGGTATTCGCAGGTCCTCGTCGTGTGCGTTGTCGGGCTTTTTGTTGTTGGCATGGTGGTGGTTCTCCTTGTGCGACTGGGGCGGATGCGCGAGCGCGAGGCGGTGATTCTCTCCAGTCTGGCGCACAGCGAGGCCAGGTTCAGTGATCTGGTGCAGGTGGTTCCGGTGGGCATTGCCCGTTTCGACCAAGGGGGCAAATGTGCATTTGTCAACGACCGCAATTTGCTGATTACGGGGCGGACGCGGGAAGCACTGATCGGGAGAGACTGGTCGGAATTGGTGCATCCTGAGGATCGGCAACGCGTAAGGGAGTCGTGGATAGACAGCAATGGAAAACAGGAAACATGTGTCGGCGAGTATCGTCTGATCAGGCCGAATGGCGAAACGGTGCACGTTATTGGAGAAGTCAGGGCGGAAAAAGATGAAGATGGAGCCGTGACCGGCTATATCGTTGCGCAAACCGATATCTCTCCTCTGAAAAATGTTGAGAGAGAGTTGCTGATTGCGAAGCAGCAAGCCGAGTTAGCCAGCCAGGCAAAAACCCGGTTTCTTGCGGCGGCCAGCCACGATCTTCGGCAGCCGATTCAGGCCATCAATCTTTTCAAAGACGCCCTCGGCAGGACCGGCTTGAACGATGAGCAAGAGAAAATTGCGCATTTCCTGTCTCTCTCGGTCCGTTCGTTAAGTGATCTGCTTTACTCCCTTCTCGATATTTCGAAACTCGATGCGGGCCTGATTCAGCCTCAGATGAAGAAGGTTGAGGTCGAGGATGTCTTTAAAGCGGTTGATGAGGAGTTTTCGTCGCTGGCACAGCAAAGAAACCTTCGCTTCAAGTTTTCCTATCCGTTCCGTGCACCGATTCTGCAGACTGACGCAGGTTTGTTGCTCAGTGTATTGCGCAACCTGCTCGACAATGCGTTCAAGTACACAAGTACCGGCGGAGTGCTGGTGGGTTTCCGCAGGCGAGGGGCGTTCGGAGTGATTCAGGTGTGGGATACGGGGATAGGGATCGACCCGGTTTTCGGGGAGAGAATTTTCGAAGAGTGTTTTCAGGTCGCGAATCCTGCGCGCGACAGGGCGAAAGGTCTGGGGATCGGGTTGTCGATAGCAAGGCGAACGGCACGGTTGTTGGGAGGAGATGTCGCCTATCGTTCCAAGCCCGGAAAAGGATCGGTGTTTGAAATCGCGATCCCGTTAAGCCATGAGGCGATTAGTTTGCCGACTATGGAGGCGGGGAAAGGCAGCTCCCCTCCCGCGAATATTGATTACTCGCGCTTTACAGATTGGAAAGTCATCGTTGTCGAGGATGATCCCGTGGTCGCCATGTCGATCCGTCTGTCCCTACAGGCGGTGGGGATGCATGTCGAGCTATTCTCGAGTGCGGAGGACGCGATTGCCTCGCCGCTTCTGCTCGGAGGCGATTTCTACATTTCCGATTTCGTTCTTCCGGGCATGAATGGAATTCAGTTGCTCGATGCAATCCAGTCCCGCTCGCCTGTTCCAATCAGGGCGATCCTGATGACCGGGGAGACGGCTTCGGATCGTATCAGGCTGACGAAGGCCTCGGGATGGAAAATACTGTTCAAGCCGGCCGGGCTTGCCAGCTTGCTATCGACAATGGATGATATTGATAATGCTAATGGTATGGATGCGTTCGTCGTGCCAAAAGAGGGTGAAGACGTTCTGGATTAGCGAATATTGTCAAGCGATGAGAGGTGGTTTCGCTTATAGTACAGTGCCTTCAATGTATGAAAATGACGCTCCGGCGGTCCCGGTTTGTTGTCGGCCAGAATCACAATAAAACTGTTTTGGTGTACTCCAATGGTCAAGCTGCTTGTTGTTGAAGATCATGCCCTGGTCAGGGAAGGGCTTGTGCAGACGTTGAGGCAACTCGAGGAAACGGAAGTGGACGTCTTCGAGGTGTCCGATTTCGATGGCGCCAACCTGTTGCTGGAACAAGGGCACGCCTTTGATCTGGTGCTTCTGGATCTGGGGCTGCCTGGTGTTGATGGATTGAGCTGTCTGAAGTCGTTCCGGCAGCGATACCCGTCCATGCCGGTGGTCATCCTCTCCGCATACGACGATGTTCATACCGTCAACAAGGCGATGAAAAATGGTGCGGCCGCTTTTGTTTCCAAGACCTACTCCAGTGACCGTCTGCTATCCGTGTTGCGGGAAGTGCTTGCCGGCAATGTCTTTTCCCCGGATGTTTCACAGAAAAAGGCGTTCGTGGCCTCGCCGCACATGCCGATAGGGGAGGGCGACGCCGATCCGGCGGATTTTGGACTCACCGATCGGCAGGCGGAGGTTCTTGGGTTGATGGTCAGGGGCAAGTCGAATCGCGATATCGGGGCGCTTCTCGGTCTGTCCGAGGGGACCATCAAGATTCATCTGACAGCGATCTTCAAGTTGCTCGGTGTTTCGAGTAGAACCCAGGCCATGGTGGTGGTTGCTCGACGCGGTATCCGTCTTGATTGACCGTGTTCAAACACGGTAACAGAAAAGGCGGGTTTCTCTTGCGTCAGCAACTTCAATGACGAAGCTGGCTTCCAACTCCGGCACTTGAAAACTGTTACTGATGAACAAGGTCCCCGGTTGCATCTCCCTCTTGATCTTGAGCCAGAGGTTGGGCATCGGAGCGGGCGAGAGGAACGCGTAGACGACATCGTAGTCGGCGAGGGGCTCTTTCCAGAAATCTCCCTGCGACCAGCGGCAATTCGCCAGTCGAGCGGTTCGCAATCGCCCGATCAGCCACGGCAGATAGGCGTTCTCAACACCGTTAACTCGTGTGCTCTTAAGCGCTTCTGCAAGAGGGCATACCATGCTGCCAATCCCGGCCCCGAGATCAATGATCCTGGCCGGAGGATTGTCGGAAAAAAAGTGGATGAGCGCAGTGGCGGATCGCCGGTTTGAGAAATAAAGCGGGATTTGTCCCGACACGGCGCCGCGATAGAACAGGAAGAGAATCGCGAACGCCAGCAAATACCATTCGGGGCGTATTTGCAGCTTCAATAAAGCGTAGGCAGCCGGCGCAAAAACGGCGTGGATTGTTTTCCACCACCAGAATTGTCGGGTCAGGGTGGCGAACAGCAGCGCTACTCCACCGATCAGGATCGACACCTCGAGCCAAGGCAACGGTCTCCCGAGAAACAAATAGCATGGCCAGGCAACTCCCAGTACGGCCATAACGGCAGCGGACTGGAGCGCAATGTGGCGGCAATGGGGGCAGTTCCCCTGATTGAGGCGTGGCGTGTTCATGCGGGGCGAGCGAAAAGTCGTGGTCGGCCACGAAGAGTGGCGTTCAGATTATCAATTTTCTCGATCCGATTCGACTTGAAAGCATCAAAAAACCCATCGTCTCGGCACGATTTCTGCTATCATACGCGCCTGACTGGAATCGCTGGTTGACACGATCGTTGATGGTGTGCAAAAATTGACGGTTCCGAGTTGGAGGGATACCCAAGCGGTCAACGGGATCAGACTGTAAATCTGACGGCTCTGCCTTCGAAGGTTCGAATCCTTCTCCCTCCACCAAGAATGATGTTGCTGTAGCGGTTGTAGTTGGTAACGCTGCGGGTATGGTTTTGCGGGTGTAGCTCAATGGTAGAGCTGAAGCCTTCCAAGCTTAAGACGAGGGTTCGATTCCCTTCACCCGCTCCACGTTGTGATTCAGCGATTGTATGGGTTGCGAGCAGGATGCCCATGTAGCTCAGTGGTAGAGCACTCCCTTGGTAAGGGAGAGGCCGGCAGTTCAATCCTGCCCATGGGCACCACGAATTTAGTAATTAGTAATGGCATCAAGGTTTTTTAACTTCTAACGTTTGAGGTACCGGCAATGGCTAAGGCAAAATTTGAGCGTACGAAGCCGCACGTGAACGTCGGCACGATTGGTCACGTAGACCATGGGAAGACCACACTGACGGCGGCGATCACGACGATCCTGTCGAAGAAGTTTGGTGGTGAGGCGAAGGCCTA
>JARKPC010000249.1 GCA_029975435.1 Propionivibrio sp.
GCTGCGGGTTTATGAAACATTCGGGTTAAGTAGTTGTTTATAAGAAACTTAATGATTTGCTTTTGTCTCAAATTTGAGACAATGCCGCCGACCCAGCTGTCGCGTATCCACTTGGTTAAGAATAAACAACGAAAAATCAAGTGGTTGTCTGTTGTGGCACGCCCTGTGCTACTCCTTTCCGTCAAAGAATAGGCGTCACCCGCGGGGAGGCGCCGCGTATCCCGGGACCGCGACAAAGCGGAGCCGGAATCGCACGGGAAGGTTTATTGGAATTGTCAGCATTGGCCAGGGGGGAGAGCGGCGACGTTCAGCCGGTTTGTCTCGAATCCCTGGTGCAGGGCGGAAGGTGTCAGGGCGGTGGCTGCGGTGTTCCCGCAGTGCGCTGTTCGGCGCCTCCACAATCAAAGGCGTCAATGATGCCTATAACAAGCAAACGGAGGCGCAACTTTCATGATTGGCGTAATCGGCATCATCCTGTCTCTCGGCCTGCTCATGTACCTCGCGTACCGGGGCATCACCGTTCTCATCCTGGCACCGATCCTTGCACTGGTCGCCGCCGTCTTCTCGGGCATGCCCCTGATGGCTACCTTTACGCATGTGTTCATGCCTAACCTGGCGAATTACCTCAAGCTGTTCTTTCCGGTCTTCCTGCTCGGCGCCATCTTCGGCAAGGTGATGGAAGACTCCGGGTGCGCCAAGGCCATTGCGCATGACATCGCCGCACGCGTCGGCAAGAGCCGGGCCATCCTGGCCGTCGTGCTCTCCTGCGGCATTCTGACCTATGGCGGTGTCTCGCTGTTCGTCGTGGCCTTTGCCGTGTATCCGATCGCTGCCCACCTGTTCAAGGAAGCCGGCACGCCGAAGTTCCTGATCCCCGGCGCCATCGCCCTCGGTTCGTTTACCTTCACCATGACGGCTCTGCCCGGCACGCCGCAGATCCAGAACGCCATCCCGATGCCGTTCTTCAAGACCACGGTGTACGCCGCCCCGATCCTGGGCACGATTGCCGGCATCCTGATGTTCGCGCTCGGCACCTGGTGGCTGATGGCGCGTGCCAAGAAGGCCAACGCGCGCGGCGAGTTCTACGGCGATCATCCGAACGAAGTGATCAAGGAATTCGACAACTCCAACCTGCCGAGCCTCGGCGTGGCGCTGCTGCCGATCATCATCGTGCTGGTGCTCAACTTCATCCTTTCCGAGTACGTCTTCTCGGCCAACGCCACCGGCTATGACTACCTCAAGGCCAAGCCCTTCGAAACAAATCTCGGCGCCGTGCGCGGCATCTGGGCGTTGGTCATCTCGCTGGTGGTCGCTGTCGTCTTCGCCATCGTGGTGAACTGGAAGCGCTTCGGCAATGTCAAGGAATCGGTGAATGCGGGCGTGTTCGGGTCGATGCTGCCGATCCTCAATACGGCGAGCGAAGTCGGCTACGGCAACGTCGTCAAGACGCTGGCCGCCTTTGCCATCATCCAGGCAGCGCTGCTGGGGATTTCCGATAATCCGCTGATCACCTCGGCGATTGCCACCAACGTCCTGGCCGGCATCACCGGTTCGGCCTCCGGCGGCATGAGCATCGCCCTCGGCGCGATGGGCGACACGTTCTACCAGGCGGCGCTAAAGCAAGGCATCAACCCGGAAGTGTTGCACCGCGTGGTGGCCATAGCGTGTGGCGGCCTGGACAGCCTTCCGCATAACGGAGCCGTGGTTACGCTCCTGGGCATCACCCAACTGACCCACCGTCAGAGCTACGCCGACATCGGCATGGTTTCGGTGGTCATTCCGGTAAGCGTCTGCGTTATCGCCATCATCCTTGGCACGATGGGCGTGGTTTGACCTTCTCCGGGTCGGGAGCCTCGGCCTCATGGGGCTCCCGACTTCCTCTGATGCAAACCCCCGGGAATTCTTCAAGGAACATGAAATGAGTCAAACACATCAGTCGGCGCAGACCGAGCCGCAACAATCTCCCGCCAAGCGCAGCAAGATCGTCAGTGCGGCCGAAGCCGTGCGTCACATCCGGGACAACGATACCGTGGCCACCGACGGATTCGTCGGCATCGGTTTCGCCGAGAACATCGCCATCGCCATCGAGCAGCGCTTCCTGGGTAACGACCCGCAATCCCCGGCCGGCAGTCCGCGCAACCTGACGCTGACTTATGCCGCCGGGCAGGGTGACGGCAAGGATCGCGGCCTGAACCATCTCGGCCATGAAGGACTGGTCGGTCGGGTCATCGGCGGGCACTGGGGCCTGGCGCCCAAGCTGCAGAAACTGGCAGTCAGTGAAAAAATCGAAGGCTACAACCTGCCGCAAGGCGTCATCGCCCATCTGTTCCGCGACATCGGGGCGGGTAAACCCGGTTTGCTGTCGCGCGTCGGGCTCGGCACTTTCGTCGATCCGCGCCATGGCGGCGGCAAGATCAACAGCATCACCAAGCGCAACCTCGTCGAACTGATGACCATCGACGGCGAGGAATACCTCTTTTACAAGGCGTTCCCGATCAATGTCGGCATCATTCGCGGCACCACCGCCGATCCGGACGGTAACATCACCATGGAGAAGGAGGCATTGACGCTGGAAGCCTTCTCCATCGCGGCGGCGGCGCACAACTCCGGAGGCATCGTCATCGTGCAGGTCGAGCGCATCGCCGAGCGCGGCACGCTCAACTCACGCCAGGTCAAGATTCCCGGCATCCTGGTTGACTACGTGGTGGTGGCCGAAAAGCCCGAATACCACATGCAGACCTTCAGCGAGATGTACAGTCCGGCGTACTCGGGCGAGATCCGCGTGCCGATGTCGTCGATTCCGAAAATGGAACTTTCGGAACGCAAGATCATAGCCCGTCGCGCGGCCATGGAATTGCGACCGGACAGCATCGTCAATCTCGGCATCGGAATGCCAGAAGGAGTGGCTGCCGTGGCAGCCGAGGAGAAAATCAACGACCTGATGACCCTGACCGCCGAACCCGGAGTGGTGGGCGGCATACCGACCGGTGGCCTGAGCTTTGGTGCGGCCTCCAACGCCGAGGCCATCATCGACCAGCCGTATCAATTCGATTTCTACGACGGCGGCGGCCTCGACATAACCTTCCTCGGCTTGGCCCAGGCCGACGTGCAGGGGAATCTCAACGTCAGCAAGTTCGGCCCGCGCCTGGCCGGGGCCGGCGGCTTCATCAACATCAGCCAGACGGCCAAGAAGGTCGTCTTCGTCGGTACCTTCACCGCCGGGAATCTCGAAGTGACCGTCAGCAACGGGGCGCTGAAGATCATCAGGGAAGGCGAGACGAAGAAATTCGTCAAGACCGTCGAGCATCGTACCTTCAGCGGCGAGTACGCCTTCAAGAGCAAGCAGACCGTGCTGTACATCACCGAACGCTGCGTATTCCGCCTGGTCGAAACCGGCCTGGAACTGATCGAGATTGCTCCGGGTGTGGATCTCGAGCGCGATGTCCTGGCCTTGATGGACTTCATTCCATCGATCAGCCCGACCCTGAAGATCATGGATCTCAGGATTTTCAAGGATGAACCGATGGGCATACGCCCAGACATTCTCGGTCGCTAGCTTCAACGGTCATTGCCGGCCAACGGTCGGCAATGACCACGTCTTCTATCGTCAAGAGGTAACAGTCATGTCAAAAGCAAGCATCATCGGCGCCTACAACACGCAGTTCGGTGCCTTCGTCAAGAAGGACAAGGCCACCGGCCTGATCACCGACACCCGCAGCTATTACGACCTGCTGGTCGAGGCCGGGCGCGGAGCCATCAAGGACGCCGGGCTGGAACCGGCCGATATCGATGCGATCTATGTCGGGTCGTGTTCGCCGGCCTCGTTCGTCAACCAGGAACATGTCGCGCCGCTCGCCGCCGAAATCGATCCGGCCCTGCGCTTCAAACCGATGACCCGTTGCGAATGTGCATGCGCTTCGTCGTCGGTGGCTTTCTACGACGGCATCTACGCCGTCGAATCCGGCCGCTTCCGCAACGTGCTGGTGATCGGCGTGGAGAAAATGAACCTGCTGCCGACACCGCAAATGACGCACGTCCTGGCCTGCTGCTCGCACTGGCCGAGCGAGGGGGCCAGGGGCTGGTCCTTCCCGATGCTCTTTGCCGCCTACGCCAAGGGCTATCAGGCCCACTACGGGATACCTAACGACGAACTCGAACGCATGCTGTGGACGGCCGGCGCCCTGTGCTACAAGAATGGCGCCGAGAACCCTCTGGCGCATGTGAGGACGGGCCCCGCCAGCGTCGAAGAGATCATGAAGCTGAACGAACTCGATGCCAAAGGCAAGTGCAAGAACATGATGATCGCCCCGCCGCTGCGTCTGCATGACTGTTCCCTGGTCACCGACGGGGCCGCGGCGCTGGTCATTACGCCGACGGCCAGCGTGGTGAACAAGAAACGCGCCGTCGAGGTGGCCGGCATCGGTCATTCCGTCGAGCGCCTGCCCGAGAATGTGCGGCCCAACATGCACGAGTTGATGGCCGGCAAGGATGCCGCCGCCAAAGCCTACAAGGAAGCGGGAATTACCGCCGCCGACATCGATTTCGCCGAGGTGCACGACTGCTTCACCATCAACATGATCCTGTCGACCGAGGCGCTCGGCTTGTCCAAGGACGGGCGCGCCGGCTACGACTACATCGACGGGCGTTTCACGCGCGATGACCGGGTCGCCATCAACCTGTCCGGCGGCTTGAAGTCGAAAGGGCACCCGGTGGGCGCCACCGGCGCTTCGATGCACGCGCTGGCCTACAAGCAACTGATCGGCGAAGCCATCGGCGTGCAGGCCAAGAAGGCCGACATCGGCGTGGTTTTCAATGTCGGCGGATCGTCGGTGACCAACTGCGTCTCCGTGCTCAAGGCGCCCAAGTGAGCGCGATAAAGAACGCGGAAACGAACGCGGTAATGGCAAAGGAAGAATCATGACAAGCTTTACCTACAACGACATGGAGTTCTCGGTCGAGGAGGGGCAGGGACGCTGGTCGATCACCTACCGGACTGCCGAGGGCAAGACCGGGGTGGTCGGGGCCGGGTTGTTCGCCGGCGTGCCGGCAGACGAGATCGAAGCGCGCGTCAGGGCACTGATCAAGACCGTTTTTCCGGTGGGTGTGCGTTGCGTCGGCCCGGATGTCGCGCATCCCCTGATGATCGGCGACCTGAAGATCGTGCCGCCGGACGTGACGCACCCCAACTTCATCTATTGGGACAAGGACAGTTCCTCGTCCCCCAAACAGCTTTGAAGAACCGGGTGCAGAACTGGGCGCATTGCCAGTCTCAATAAACAAGGACATAAATCATGGAAATCAAGGGTAGCGTAGCCGTCATCACCGGCGGCGGAAACGGGATCGGCGAAGCCGTCGCCAAGTATTTCGCGCAGAACGGCGCCAAGGTGGTGATCGTCGACATGGCGCAGAAGAATATCGATCGCGTCGTCAAGGACATCCAGGGAATGGGCGGCGAGGTCATCGGCGTGCAGGCCAACGTCACCAGCGAGGCCGACACGGCGAAGTTCATCAAGGCCGCCATCGAGGCTTTCGGACAGATCAACATCGCCGTATCCTGCGCCGGCATCATCCGCGACGGCACCATGCTCTCGCTCGACAAGGAAACCGGCAAGGTCAATCGCAAGATGGGCCTCGACAAGTGGCAGCCGGTCATCGACACCAATCTCACCGGAACCTTCCTGACCGTCCGCGATGCCGCCGAGGCGATGGTGAACGGCGGATGGCCGGGCCTGCTGGTGACCATTTCCTCGGTCAACAAGGTGGGGCAGGTCGGCCAGCTCAACTACTCGTCGGCCAAGGTCGCCGATGCGCTGCTGCCAAAGATCGTCGTTGGCGAGTTCCTCATGCGCGGCATCCGCAACGTGCGCTGCGTCGGGATCGCCCCCGGTTACACGGCGACACCGATGCTTACCGGCATGAACCAGGAGGCGCTGAAGGCAATTCTCGCCGACGTGCATCTCGGCCGGTTGGTCGATCCCAACGAAATCGCCCGCCTGATTGGCCACTGCGTCGAGAACGAGGCGATCAATGCCACGACGCTGGAGATCACCGGCGGACTGTGCTATCCGGGCGGGATCGCGAAGTAAGCCTGGACCCCTCGCAAGGTGCGCCGCCATTCCGCGATTGAAGGAATGGCGGTCGCCGCCAGCCCGCTTGCGGTCAGACGCTGACGTACTGGTTTCGTCCGCGTGCCTTGGCTGTGTAGAGCGCCTCGTCCGCCTGCCTGATGGCGGTTGACGGACTGTCCGGTTCGACGTCGAAAGTACTCGATCCGACACTGGCTGTAACCGCATAGCCTCCAGCGGTCATCTCCGCATCCACGTTCCTGATGATGTTCGCGCAGATGGCTGAACAGTCGGCATGCGAACTGTTCGGCAGCAATATGGCGAACTCGTCGCCACCGAAGCGGGCGACGATATCCGAATCCCGAGTGCTTTGTTTCAGGGCCTTTGCTGCGAGCCGCAGTGCAATGTCACCCGCATCGTGGCCACGCTTGTCGTTGAGTTCCTTGAAACGATCGAGATCGATCAGCAGAAGCGAAAAATGTGATCCGTAGCGTTTTTGGCGAGCGATCTCAGCCACCAGAAAATCGTCGAAGCTGCGGCGGTTGTGCAGCCCCGTCAGCGCGTCGTGGGTTGCGTCATGGTGCGTGGAGACGAGCGTCCTTCTGAGGGACCGTGCCAGGGTCCCGGTAAGACAGAGGATGCTCAGCGATACCAGTGTCGAGACGATTTTCGTAATCAGCGGGATGGGGTAGAAGAACAGAACGGCTCCCTGCAGCGCGAAGGTCACGGCCGCGGCAAAAATCACCACCGGGACGCGCGCGCAATGGATCGCGATGTAGGCGAAAGGAAAAAGATACAGGCTGTGCAGGCGGAAATCTTCTCCCAGCGAATAGTCGAGCAACGCGAGGCCGAACAGGACGACAATCCCGACGGCGAAAGCCCTTCGTTCGGACCTCTCGCCGGGCGTGAAGAGTCCGGAAATTCTGCTGTTTCTCATATGCTCAGGATAGGCCATTTCACATTGCCGGGCCGGCCGTTTGGCAGGAACGCGCGGTGGAAGTTTCTTTTCGGGCACTTCCTCCAGCGGACGTTGTCTAGAGCGGACGATTTCTCGTCCCTCTCTTCGATTCACGACAACTTCACAAGGAGCCGAACCATGAGCGATCCCCGCGTTGAAACCAGCGCCCTGAAAGGCATTACGCAGCAGGAAATCGATCAGCGAGTTTTCGACCTGTACGACGAGTACTGCCACGGACGGATCGGCCGGCGCGAGTTTCTCTCCCGTGCCGCGGCGATTGCCGTGGCCGGAGGCTCCGGCCTGGCCATGGCCGAAGCGCTGTTGCCGCGCTACGCGCAGGCGCGGACCATCTCCTTCACCGATACGCGGCTGAAGGGGTCCTACGTGACCTACCCGTCGCCCGGCGGAAATTCCGGCACCATGCGTGGCTATCTGGTGCAACCGAGCGGCACGGGGCCGTTCCCAGCCGTGCTGGTGATCCACGAGAACCGCGGGCTGAATCCGTACATCGAAGACGTAGCGAGGCGGTTGGCGGTCGAAGGTTTCCTGGCGCTGGCGCCTGATGGACTGCATCCGCTCGGAGGTTATCCCGGCAACGACGACGACGGCCGCGCCATGCAGGCCAAGCTGGACCAGGTGAAGCTGCGCACCGACCTGATGAACAGCGCGCTGTTCCTCAAGAACCACGCGCTATCCACGAAGAAGCTCGGGGTTACGGGATTCTGCTACGGCGGCGGCATCGTCAACTATATGGCCGCGACGCTCGGGGCGGACATGCAGGCGGGGGTGCCGTACTACGGTGTGGCGGCGGACACGGCGAGCGTCGCCAATATCAAGGCGCCGCTGGTGTGCCACTTGGCTGAACACGACGAACGGATCAACGCCACTTATCCGGCGTTCGAAGCGGCCTTGAAAATTGCCGAGGTCGATTATCAGGTGCACACTTATCCCGGCACACAACACGGTTTCCACAACGACTCGACGCCGCGCTACAACGAAG
>JARKPC010000251.1 GCA_029975435.1 Propionivibrio sp.
TGAGCAGCTGATCCAGTCGGTCCCTATTCGTGCTCACCCTGCAGCGCCCCAGGCCTCGTCTGCGCTTTCCACCCAGGTGATCAATGGTCTTGATACCGGCCACCAGCAGAAGTTCGGCCTGCCACGCGAGGTTGTCGGGCAGCAGACAGATTGCCTCGAGTTGAAGACCCGCTCTCGCGACCTCGATTTCGCGCAGCATGTCATCGCGTGCGGTCCCTGTGCTGCCGTCTATCGCGACCCCGAATCGGCTGCGAGTCAGCCCGCTTCGGATCAATGCTGGCTCTAGCTGGATTTTGTGGCTTCTCAGATAGTCGCGCCAGGATGCAGGCATCCGGGCGTCGCTGACCCACAGCATCCCCTGCTCGGCTGCCCGGCCTGCTTTCGCACCCGGCCCGAACAAACGCCCGGCCAGTTTTCCCCATTCCCCTGTCTTCCCATCATCGAATCCCCAGGCGACTCGCTCACAAGCGTCGAGCCAGAGACCTTTCAACTGTTTGGCGGGAAGGTAGTGTAATCCTTCGGCGTCTCGCGCGACCGACCTGTCCCAGCCACCCGATTTCCCGTAGCCGGATCCCACACACCAATCACTGAGCATTTCGATTGTGAGATTCCAGTTCATGATTCACTCCTCACCGCGGTACCCGTTGCTATGTCGGCCAGATCGAGCACGGCCGTCCAGTAGGAAAGGGTCGGATCGTCCTTGTTGTCCAGCAGGAACGGATTGTCGGCGTGTCCGACCGAATGCGCGGCAAACCGCTCCTTCAGCGCGTCCATCGCCGTACCGCCAGCCTGCAGGGCATCTCGCAAGCGCCTCCGTTCACTTTGCGAGAGGTCTTTCTCGGCGTCGCTGACCATGGCAACGACTTGGTCGATCAGCTGTTGATCGTCGTGCGCCACGACCCACTCCGACTCTTCGGGTGGCCGCGTCTGCGGCGGGGCGAGCCAAGGCCCGGTATCGAGCGAGATATTTCCTAGACCGTGGGCTACTTCACCTATTCGCATGTCGGAAAGACTGCGGATGACCGAATCCCTCAGGACGTGAAAGTCGTAGCCGGATCGGTGAGCGGCGGCGTTTGCGTTTGCCTTGAGTGCACGCTTGGTGGACCCTGCCAGTTCCTCGGCGAGCGCGTAGGCTGACCCGAACGGAAAATGGGGCTTCACCACTGCTATTCCGGCCGATGCAGTCAGGTGCGACCCCGCGACACCTGTGATCACGTCGGACTGTGCGGTCAGCCTTTCAAACTCTGTCAGGTACGCCCGCGTGAACTGGACAGCATAACGAGCGTCACATGCGACAGTGATGTCGTCGCCACCGACGATCAGTGGCAGCAACCATCCCTCTACAGTTCCGGCCCCGGCCCCGTCGGCCGTCTGCGCGGAAGAATCCTCCTTGGGTTCGGCTATTGCCCCCTTTGATACCTGTGATACGGCTTCACGAAGCGCTCCCAATGTCGCGTCTTCTAAGTCCTGGCTGAACGAACGCAGAATCTCGATGTCGGTGATGCCGACGATCTTCTGCCCGATTTCGTTGCCGTCCACATGGATCACCGCCACCCATCCGGCATTGACGAGCTCTTCACCGTCATCGGTGGAGGCGATGGCTTCTTCGTGGTTCGGTAGCAGGGCGGTCATCTCACGGCGAGCGGAGCTGGCTTGCCCCAGGATCGCCACTGCCTGAGCAGATGCGGGAACTTTCGTGTCGCCACGCTTCCATAGCTGCGCGGCCGGCCGGCCGGTGAACCCGCACCCCATCAAGAACGGCGTCATCGGCGCCCGCGCGACCGGCTGAGCACGACGCCAAC
>JARKPC010000260.1 GCA_029975435.1 Propionivibrio sp.
TTTGGCGCCGGAGTTGAGGGCCACGCTCATCGGCATCTGGTTGGCCACGCTGCCCCACAGCT
The DNA here is from genome assembly GCA_029975435.1 of Propionivibrio sp. Classification (GTDB taxonomy): domain Bacteria; phylum Pseudomonadota; class Gammaproteobacteria; order Burkholderiales; family Rhodocyclaceae; genus Propionivibrio. Next base: position 63 of record JARKPC010000260.1, read on the forward strand.
GGCGCGGGCCGGGCGAGCAGAAGCGGTCTTCGGCCGCCCACTCGGCACGGCGCGACACGAAGTACTGCATGGCCGGCGAATCCATCTTGACCAGCGCCTTCTCGATGACGAATTCGTCCTTGCCGTGACGCCGCTCGATATTGAGCAGGCCGGTCAGCGGGATGGCCCGGGGCACGCCCCCCTGGTCGAGATCGGTCACCGTGGCCATGTAGCCGGTCCGCCCGTCGAGGATCAGCGAGCCGGCGGTGAGGCCGAGGTTGTAGGTGTAGGCGGCATCGAACAGGGTCGGCGCGCCGCAGCGGCCTTCGTAGCCGAGGAAGTGGGAGTGCGCAGAGAACGGGACCTGGGCATCGATGTCCTCGATGGCCCGCGCGGTCATGTCGATCAGCAGCTGTTCGGTGGGGATCAGGGAGACTTGCAGGTTGCCGTGCGAGTCGCGCTCGGCCAGCAGCATGTTGACCAGGTAGTCGGGCAGCGAGGCGAGCAGGGCGGCGTTGTGCGCCGAGAGGAGGTTCTGCACGAACATCGGGCGTGCCTGGGTGTGCAGGGCTTCGAATTCGGCAGCGTTCTGCGCCAGGACGTCGTTCAGTTCGGCAATGAGGTCGTGCATTTCCGGGATGAATTCGATCAGCCCTTCGGGGATCAGCACGACGCCGTGGTTGATGCCTTGGTAGGCGCGGGCGACAACGGCCTGGGCGATCTGGTTGACGATCGCGCTGAGCGATTGGCGCTTGGCGGCCACTTCTTCGGAGATGAGGGTGATGGCCGGCTTGGTCTGCAGCGCGACTTCCATGGTCACGTGCGAGGCCGAGCGGCCCATCAGCTTGATGAAGTGCCAGTATTTGAGGGAGGAGCGGGTGTCCTGCAGGATGTTGCCGACCATTTCCGCGTAGATCTTGGTCGCCGTGTCGAAGCCGAAGGAGATGGGCAGGAGGTCGCCGATCTGCAGGTCGCCGTCGATGGTCTTGGGGACGCCGATGACTTGTACGCCGGAGCCGTCGGGCTTGACGTCCTTGAACAGGTATTCGGCGAGCACGGCGGCGTTGGTGTTGGAGTCGTCGCCGCCGATGACGACGATGGCGTCGAGCTTGTGGTTGATGCAGGTGTCGCGCACGTGGTTGAACTGGGCGTCGGTCTTGATCTTGGTGCGGTCGGTGCCGAGGTAGTCGAAGCCGCCGGTGTTGAGGATGCCGTCGATGTCGGCGTCGCGGATTTCGAACAGTTGTCCCTTGATCAGGCCCTTCGGCCCGGGCTTGACGCCGAGCAGGGTGTTGCCCGGCCCGAGCACGCGCTTGAGGCCGCAGACGACGTTATGGCCACCGGCGGCCGGCCCGCCGGAAAAGAGCACGGCGACGCGCTTGCCCTGGGCGGCGTTCGAATTCGTTCCCGCCGACGCCAGCACGGCGTTGCCGGAGGCGCCCACGGAATTCGGGAAGCTCTTGGCCACACTGTCGCTGTCCTGGGTGCTGAGGATTCGCGAGGTGTTGGCGAAACTCACCGCCTGCGGATGCGCCGCGTCACCGAAGGCGGCGCAGACCGGCAGCGGCAACGCGCGTACCGCCGTTTCAAACAACGAGTTGTGCTTCTCCATCTTCAATAGCTGTTCTGTCAGCGTGCTCATGCTTGGGTCCTTGGGTGAAAAAATGGGACAACGACGCATCTTCAACCACAACACCGGGTCAGGATACCGCTCGAATTCCGTGACCGGGCAATGATGGCTCAACGGGCAAAATCGCCCGATTTTACCTCATCAGACGCCCGTGCCGCCTCAAAAAACCACTGCAAGACAGACGCTTCGATCGTCGACGATGTGGAAAGCCACAATAGGGCCGCAGACGGTTTGCGATACCATCGCGGTTGACTTCGTCTGCCCTTGCCAATTGCCGCGAACAGGCAAAAGAGCGCCGGGCGAGTCTTTTTTCGCAACAGTTGATCATGATTCGTGGAGGGGGCATGGCAATTCTTGCGTCTGGTTTTCCGTTTGCCCGCCGCATTCGCGAAGACTATAATCCGCCCGAATTTCGGACGGGTGCAGACGCTGGATCCGGCCATCAACTTGATTTTTCAGCGCGTTTCCCTTTTTTGCCTGTCCTCTCACCTATTGCCTAGCGTGTCGGCCTCCCGCCGACGCTGACTTCTTTCTGCAGTATCCATTGGCCAACCACCAGCATTTTTTCAGGAGATTATTTGATGAGCGTAGCTGAAACACAAAGAGTCAAGATTGCGATTGCCAACCCGACCGCCCTGGGGCTTTTCGGCTTGGCCATCGTCACGTTCGTTGCCGCCTCGCAGAAGCTCGGGATTACCACGGGCCTGTCCTTCGTCATCGTCTACGCGATCTTCCTGGGCGCAACGGCCCAGCTCGTGGCATGCATCCTCGACTTCATCTACGAAAACATCTGGGGCGGGACGGTCTTCGGCGCCTACGCGTTCTTCTGGTACTCGGTTGCCGTCGCCTGGATGATGAAGATGGGCGTCTTCGGCCCGGAACTCGCCGCCGCCTGCGACGTCAAGCAGCTCGGGTTCGCATTCCTGGGCTATCTGATCTTCTCGGTCCTCATGACGCTCGGCGCCATGGAAGTCAGCAAGCTGATCTTCATCATCATGGTGGTGATCGACGTTCTTCTGGCCGCGTTGTCCCTGAACGCTTTCGGCGTGGCACCGCACCTCACCCACACGATCGGCGCCTGGGCCGAAATGGTCACCGCGCTGCTGTCCTTCTATGCCTGCGCCGCCGTGGTGCTGAACACTTTCTTCGGACGGGTCTTCCTGCCGGTCGGCAAGCCCTTCGGCATCTTCAAGTAACCTTGCTGCGCCCGTATGAAACGGGCGACTGATTGAAAACGAGGCCTCCAGTTGGGGGCCTCGTTGCATTTCGGGCACAGAGCGCTCGCAACATCCCGGGAACCTTGCGCCGACACGGCAATCTACTGCAATCAACCACGAATAGCAGTACCAGAAGAAACGAGGGAGGAATCATGTCGTTTTTGGGCAAGAAAAAGGAACCCGAGGAGAAGCCCGCCCTGCTGGAGCAAGCCATGCTCGACCAGCTCAGGACGCATTTCCAGAAGATTCAGCACCCGGTCGAACTGGTCGCATCGCTGGACGAAAAGCCCAAGTCCGGTGAAATGCGCGCATTCCTGGAAGAGATCAGTCTCCTCTCCGATAAGATCAAGGTAGCCTACGAATCGGTGGCCGATGCCCGAATGCCGTCGTTCTCCGTAGCGCGGCAAGGGGAAAACGCACGTATACGCTTCGCCGGATTGCCCCTGGGCCACGAGCTGACTTCGCTGGTTCTGGCGATCCTGCATTGCAGCGGCCATCCGCCCAAGGAGGAGCCAGCGCTGATCGATCAAATTCGGAGCATTGAAGGCGATTGCCGCTTTGAAACCTATATCACTCTGTCCTGCCACAACTGCCCGGATGCCGTGCAGGCGTTCAACCTGATGGCGGTAGTCAATCCCCGCATCCGGCACACGATGATCGATGGAAAGCTGTTCATGGACGAAATCGACCGGCACAAGATTGACGCGGTGCCGGCAATCTTGCTGAACGGCCAGGCATTCGCACGCGGGAGAAAACCGCTGAAGGAATTCGTGGACTTGGTGGCGTCCGCATCGCGATAAAACAAAGAGCCAAAACCCGCCACGGGCATTTGGCTCTTCCTGGATTTCCCAGCCGCCGAGGCGGCGACACCGGCAATGCTGTAACGGCGGCCATCGCGGCTATTTCTGCTCCGGACACTCCTCGCCAAACGCGCAGATCTCTTGCTTGGGCTTCTTTTGCTCATTCTTCTCGCCGAAGGCACTGATGTCTTCCGCCGGCTTCTTTTCTTCGCAATTCTCGCCGAAGGCGCAGATGTCCTCAGGCGGCTTCTTTTCTTCGCAGTCCTCGCCGAAGGCGCAGATGTTCTCGGCCGGCTTCTTTTCTTCGCAGTCCTCGCCGAAAGCACATATGTTCTGGTCAGCCTTCTTGTCGTTGCTGACTTCTCCGAAATCGCCAATCTTTACCATGCCGAACTCCTTTTGGATGAACTATCCCGATGCGGCAATGGTAGCCCAAAACGCGCGGCAAGCAACCGCGTCCCGCCCGGTACTGCGGATAACCGCAGCAACCTGAAAAAAAGCGGCTGCGAAGGTCTTCTCCGCAACCGCTCGACTACTTGACAGCCAGAGATCTCAACCGGGGAATTGCGCGATATTCTGCCCTGTGGACGCCAGCACGCCGAGCCACGCCGGGCTGTTGAGATCCAGCTGCTTCTTCTGCCGCGTGAGCAGGTCGATAGGCACATGGGTGAAAACGCCATGATGCTGCCCGATCACCAAGCCGGTCTTGCCGGCCATGGCGGCATGCACCGCATTGCGGGCATAGAAGTCGCACAATACGGCGTCCTCGGCGCAGGCCGGGACGCTGCGGATCATGTAGCTGGGATCGAAATAGCGCAGGGCGAACGGAATGTTCTGCGCCTTGAAGTACGACTCGATGCGATCGCGCAAAAAAAGCCCGATATCCTTCAGCTTGACGTTGCCGGAAGCATCCCGCTGCTCTTCGCCACCCGCCATCAGGTGCTGGCCGGCCCCTTCGGCGACCAAAATGACGGCGTGGGCGCGCTTGAGGATCCGCTGCTTGAGCGCCTCGAGCAAACCGTCCTCGCCTTCGAGCACGAAGGGAACTTCGGGAACCAGAGTGAAATTGACGTCCTGGCTGGCGACGGTGGCGCCGGCCGCGATAAAACCCGCGTGGCGGCCCATGATCTTGACCAGCGAAATGCCGTTGAGCACGCTATGCGCCTCGGTATGCGCGCAGGCAATCGCCTTCGCCGCCTCATCCACCGCCGTGACGTAGCCGAACGTCCGCGTGACGAAGGCGACGTCGTTATCGATGGTCTTCGGAATGCCGACAACCGCCAGCGCATGGCCGCGCGACTTGGCTTCCTTGTAGATTTCCGCGCCGCCGCGCTGCGTTCCGTCGCCGCCGACGACGAAGAGGATGTCGACCTTGCGCCGGATCAGGTTATCAACGGCAACGCTGACATCCACCGGCCCGCGCGACGTATTGAGGACCGTGCCGCCTTCCTTGTGGATGTCCTCGACGAATTCGGGAGTCAATGGAATCGGCTCCGAACCGCGCCAGGGATCGAGGCCCTGATAACCGTTGGTGAAACCGAGAATCTCGCGCACCCCGTAACCATGATGCAGTTGCAGGACCAGCGAACGAATGACGTTGTTCAGGCCGGGACACAGGCCACCACACGTCACGACACCGGCCCGCGTTTTCTTCGGGTCGAAAAACAGTTTCTCGCGCGGCCCGGCCACTTCGAACAGCAACTCCTCGGGAGGCGGCGCGTCGGGATCGATGATGACGCTGAACGGCACTCTGGCCTTGTCGCTGACGTGGTAATCGAGCGGAGAGGGATAACGGGCCTCTCCGAGAACAGTAATATCCATGGCTTTGATCCAAAAGAAAGTGCGGTTGAAGCAACCCGGAAGTATCCACGACACTGACTACGGCGGTCAAATGAAACATCGTTCCAGAATACTCCTGCGGTAAAATCGCGGCCCATGAAAACGGGGACAAAACTGACTATAGCGCTGACGCTCGCCACCGTCAGCGCCCTGGCCCGCGCCGAATGGGGCGAAATCACTCGCTTCGAGGACAACACCCGGATCTACGTCGACAAGAAAACAGCGCAGCGTGAGGGCGATATCGCCCAGGTCATGCATCTGGTACGCTGGGGCGAACCGCAAGCCGATCCGGGGCAACCGCCCTATCTGTCGACGGTAGTACGCACGGCATACGACTGCGCCAACAAGAAGGAACGATACCTCGCCTCGACGTCCTACGCTGGCGCCATGGGCAATGGCGCGACGATCGTCGCCGACCAGGAGGAAGCCGCGACCTGGGCGTCGATTTCCGACGACTCCATGGAAGAAAGACTCTGGAAAGCCGCCTGCGGACTGGACTGACGCCCTGGATCAGTTTCCTCTTGCCTTCGCTGTACTGGCGTGACCGTCGCGGATTACTCCTGTTGAAACGCTCTCCGCTGTCGACCGGGCCAACGACACACCCTTTGATACTTTTCCAGTGATTACTTAAAGTGCTCATGAATGCGGGAATCGCTGTAACGGCATACGCCGGATTCAGCGGCACAAAAGGAGGAATCTGAAGCATGAAAGCCTTATCCAAGCTCGAAGCAGCCCCCGGTCTCTCCCTGTGCCAAGTGGAGAAACCCGCGATCGGGCACAACGACGTCCTGATCAAGATCAGAAAAACCGCCATTTGCGGCACGGACATCCATATCTGGAAGTGGGACGACTGGGCGCAGAAGACGATTCCGGTGCCCATGCATGTCGGCCACGAGTATGTCGGCACGATCGTCGAACTCGGGTCCGAGGTCCAGGGTTTCAAGATTGGCGACCGCGTCTCCGGCGAAGGGCATATCACCTGCGGCCATTGCCGCAATTGCCGCGCGGGCCGCCGCCACCTCTGCCGCAATACCATCGGCGTCGGTGTCAACCGTCCCGGCGCCTTCGCCGAGTACCTGGCCCTGCCGGCATTCAATACCTTCCCGATTCCGGAAGGCATATCCGACGACCTCGCCGCCATCTTCGATCCCTTCGGCAATGCGGTACATACCGCGCTGTCGTTCAACATGGTCGGCGAGGACGTACTCATCACGGGCGCGGGGCCGATCGGCATCATGGCCGTCGCCGTGGCCAGGCACGTCGGCGCCCGCCACGTGGTGATCACCGACGTCAACGACTACCGGCTTGAGCTGGCCCGGAAAATGGGGGCCTCCCGCGCGGTGAATGTGACGCGGGAAGACACCAAGGACGTGATGGTCGAGCTTGGCATGACCGAAGGCTTTGACGTCGGCCTGGAGATGTCGGGCAACCCGCAGGCTTTCCAGATGATGCTGAAGACGATGCAGCACGGAGGCAAGGTCGCCCTGCTCGGCATTCCGCCGCCCGACACCGCCATCGACTGGAACCAGGTGATTTTCAAGGGTTTGGAGATCAAGGGCATCTACGGGCGGGAGATGTTCGAGACGTGGTACAAGATGGTCGCGCTGATCCAGTCCGGCCTCGACATCACCCCGATCATCACCCACCATTTTCCGGTCGACGATTTCGAGAAGGGGTTCGCCACGATGCTGTCCGGGCAAAGCGGCAAGGTCATTCTGGATTGGGCGGAATAGACAACTCGATGAATGCGGGAGGGCATCATGCGTTTTGAAAACAAAGTGGTACTGATCACCGGTTCCGGCGCCGGCATCGGACGGGCCGCGGCGCTGGCCTATGCCCGCGAGGGAGCCAAGGTCGTGGTCAATTCCCGGTCAGCCGGCAGCGGCGCCGAGACGCTGGCGTTATTGAAGGCCGATGGCCGGGATGCGCATTTTGTCCAGGGCGACATCTCCCGCAACGAGGATGCCCGGCGCTTGGTCGAGGAAACCGTCGGCACCTTCGGTCGCCTGGATATCCTGGTCAACAATGCCGGCATTGTCCTTCCGGGGCGGGTCGATAACATTAGCGAGGACGACTGGGACCGCACCTTCGACGTGAACGTGAAAGGCACCTATTTCATGTCGCGCCATGCCATCGAGGCCATGCGCCGGAACGGCGGCGGGGTGATCGTGAATGTCGCGTCCGTCGCCGCGGAACGCGGCATCCCGGATCGCGCCGCCTATTCGGCCTCCAAGGGCGCGATGCTGTCGCTGACCCGGGCCATGGCCCGGGACCACCTCAAGGAGAACATACGCGTAAACTGCGTGAGCCCCGGAACGACCTACACCCCGTCACTTGAACAGCGCTTGAAGGCGTTCGCTGATCCGGAAAAGGCGCGCGCCGACTTCGTGGCACGCCAACCGATGGGGCGTTTCGGCAAGGACGATGAAATCGCCGCAGCGATCCTCTTCGCCTCATCCGACGAAGCGGCTTTCATGAACGGGGAGACCATCTCGATCAACGGCGGGATGACGAGCTGATTATTCCGGGAGATGCAAGAATGAGTGCAGAACAACGAATCGAAAACCTCGGCCTGACACTTCCTCCGGCGAGCGCTGCGGCAGGCAACTATGCCAGCGCGGTGCAATCGGGAAATCTCCTGTTTATTTCCGGCAAGGCACCGCTTCCCATCGACGGCAAAATGCCGAAAGGAAAACTCGGGCGCGAGTACTCCACGGCCGAAGGCCGCGCGTTCGCGCGCTCGGCGTGCCTTGACTTGATTGCGGTCATCAAGAACAAGCTCGGATCGCTGGACAAGGTCGCCCAGATCGTCGAAATTCAGGGCGCCATCAATGCCGTACCCGAGTTTGAAGAACACGCCAAGGTCCTGGACGGCGCGTCGGATCTTCTGGCTGAAGTTTTCGGTTCGGCCGGCGTGCATGCCCGATCGGTCGTGGGGGTCAGCTCGCTGCGCAACGGCGTGCCCTTGACGCTCAAGGGGATCATCGAGGTCAGACAGGGCTAGAGTGCCAGCGGGATCAAGGCGGCAATAACTGCGGCAATCCGATACCCCTGAACCAGAAGCGCCCCGTGACCCGGGCGTATAATCGCCACTTTTTTGAGCGAGTCCGCCATGCAGTTCTCCATCCGCCCGGTCGGCAATTCCCTCGATGCCGAGCTCCAGCACAAGATCGACAACAAGACCAAGCCGCTCGGATCGCTCGGCCAACTCGAGAGGATCGCGCACAAGGTCGGGCGTATCCAGAACACCCTCTCGCCGAAGTTCACCCACCCGCACATGCTGATCTTCGCCGGCGACCACGGCGCGGCGACGGCCGGCATCTCGGCCTATCCGCAGGATGTGAGCTGGCAGATGGTGGAGAACTACCTGCAGGGCGGCGCCGGCGCCAACGTCTTCTCGCGCAACAACGGGATGGCCATGGTCGTCGTCGACGCCGGCGTGGCGCACGAGTTCGGCGAGCGCGAGGGCCTGATCAACGCCAAGATCTCGCCGACCGGCACGCGCAATTACCTCGTTGAGCCGGCAATGACGCGCGAGCAATGCGAGACCGCGTTGTCCCGCGGCGCCGGCTTCGCCCGGGAGATCATCGCCAAAGGCTGCAACGTCATCGGCATGGGTGAAAAGGGCATCGGCAACACCGGCTCGGCGTCGCTGATTACACACCTTCTGACCGGCGAACCGCTCGAAACCTGCGTCGGCCGCGGTACCGGCATCAACGACGCCAGCCTCGCGCACAAGCGCGCCCTAATGCAGAAGGCCGTCGAGCGCGCCAAATTGCCCGCGGACGCCGACGTGATGACCGTCCTCACCGAATTCGGCGGCTTCGAGATCGTGATGATGGTCGGTGCCTATCTGGCCGCCGCGGAAGCCGGCATCACCATCCTCGGCGACGGCGTAATCGCCACCTCGGCCCTGCTGGCCGCCGCGCGCATCGAACCGAACGTGCTCGACTACGTGATCTTCTGCCACAAGTCAGCGGAAGCCGGGCACGCCGTGCAGTTGCGCGCGCTCAACGCCGATCCGCTGCTCGACATCGGCATGCGCCTCGGCGAAGGCACCGGCGCAATGGTCGCCTATCCGCTGCTCTGCTCGGCGATGCACTTCATGAACGAGATGGCCAGCTTTGAATCGGCGGGGGTCAGCAAGAACGTGCGCTAGCGCGGGTGCAGCGCGCTTGCCGCGCCCCAAGAACAAGAAAGGAGCGAAGCATGCAGGAGTTCCTGAAAATCCTCTTCGCCTCGGGGCAAAAGGGATTCGAGCTGGCGTTCTTCATCCTGATGCCGATCATGGTGTTCATGATGGCCGTGATGCGCGTGCTCGACCAGACCGGCGTGCTGCGCCGGGTGGCGATCCTGGCAGCACCGTTGCTCCTGATGTTCGGCATTCCCGGCCTCGGCGTGTTCGCCATCGTGCAGATCCTGTTCGTCAGCTTTGCCGCGCCGGTATCGACATTCCGCATCATGGATCAGGACACGGCGATTTCCGACCGCAAGATCGCCGCCGGCTTTTCCGCCATCCTCTGCATGTCGCAGGCCAACGCGACCTTCCCCTTGTCGGCCTTCGGCCTCAATCTCCTGGTGACGATGGCCACCTCGATCGTCGGCGGGCTGGTTTCCGCGCTGCTCACCTACCGGTTTTTTGCCCGCCACCTGCCGGATGGCGTCGAATTGCCGGCGGCCGACGAAATCCACCCGAGCGGCAACAAGCAGAACCTGATCCAGATGATACTCATCGGCGGTGAGGAGGGTTTTCAGCTGGTGCTGAAGGCGGTACCCGAGCTGGTGCTGGCCGTACTGTTGGTCAACGTGCTGAAATCCGCCGGCGCCATTCAGCTGATGGAAACACTATGCGGCCCCGCCTTCGCGCTGATCGGCGTTTCCCCGGCCTCGGTGCTGCCGATCATCACCAAATACATCGCCGGCGGCACGGCGATGATGGGCACGACGCTGCCGATGTTGCAGGATCAGTCGATGACCGCGCTCGACCTCAACCGCATCGCCGGCTTCACCATCAACACGCTCGACCCGGTGGGGCTGGCCGTACTCGTCTCGGCCGGCCGGCGCTTCGGCGCGTTTGCCATGCCGGCGGTGAAGGGCGCGCTGTTCGGGATACTCGTGCGCGGCATCCTGCATCTCGTCATTTTCTGAGATCGATCAGGCTGCGCGCCCGCAGTTGGCCGCAACCGCCGTCGATATCCTGCCCGGCCGAATCGCGCAGGCAAGCCACGATGCCATGCTGGCGCAAGCGCTGCGTCAGGCCGACCGCTTTTTCCCACGCCGGCCGCCTGAACCCGGCGCCCTCGACTTCGTTGAAAGGGATGAAGTTCATCATCGCGTACTTGCCGGCCAGCAGTTCGATCAGCCGATCCATCTCCTCGTCCGAATCATTCACGCCGTCGAGCAGCGTCCATTGGTACTGGATCGGATAACCGGTCTCGCGGGCGTAGATTTCGCCCTGTGCGACCAGATCTTCCGGCGCGATGCGCGGCGCCTTGGGCAGCAGCCGCGCGCGCAGTTCGGGGTCGGTAGTATGCAGCGACAGGGCCAATGCCGGCTTGACCCTTCCCCGCGGCAGGCGCTCGAAAACGCGGGAATCGCCCACCGTCGAAAACACCAGGTTCTTGTGCCCGATACCGCCTTCCCGCCCGAGCAGATCGATGGCTTCAAGAACGTTGTCGAGATTGTGCGCGGGCTCTCCCATTCCCATGAACTCGACCTTTTTCACCGGCCGCAACGCACGCGCCAGCACCACCTGCGCGACGATCTCGGCACTACCCACCTGGCGCAGCAATCCGCTCTGCCCGGTCATGCAGAACAGGCACCCGACGGCACAACCAAGCTGCGTCGACACGCACACGCCGTCGCGCGGCAGCAATACGCTCTCCACCGTCT
>JARKPC010000269.1 GCA_029975435.1 Propionivibrio sp.
CAAGCCAAGCGCCCGCCGTTACCGGCGGAACTGCCGCGCACCGAGATTCAGCACGAACCGGAAACGACGACCTGTGCCTGTGGCTGTCAGATGAAACGTATTGGCGAGGATGTGGCCGAGAAGCTCGACTACACCCCAGGGCCTGTTACGGTGGAACGGCACATTCGGGGCAAGTGGGTCTGTGCGAAATGCGAGATGCTGGTGCAGGCGCCGGTTCCGGCGCATGGGATCGACAAGGGGATTCCGACCACCGGGCTGCTCGCCCAGGTGCTCATTGCCAAATACCTGGCCCACCTGCCGCTGTATCGCCCGGAAAGTATCTTCGGCCGGGCCGGTTTGGCGATTCCCCAGTCGACACTGGCTCAGTGGGTCGGCCAGATGGGCGTGGTCCTGCAACCGCTGGTCGATGCCCTGAAAGACGCGATGCTCGCGCATCCAGTTCTGCATGCGGATGAAACACCGGTGGCGATGCTCGATCCTGGCGCCGGCAAGACGCATCGGGCGTATTTATGGTCGTACAGTATCGGCGCCTTCGAGCCGATGAAGGCGGTTGTCTATGACTTCGCCGAAAGTCGGGCCGGCAAACACGCCCAGGCCTTTCTCGGCGATTGGCGGGGTACGCTCGTCTGCGACGATTACTCGGGCTACAAGGCGCTGATTGCCGAGGGCGTCACCGAAGCCGGCTGCATGGCCCATGCGCGGCGGAAATTCTTTGATCTGCACACCAGCCATCAGAGTGAGATCGCCGGCGAGGCGCTCGCGTATTTCCAGAAGCTCTATGCCGTTGAGCGCGAACTGGTCACACTCGCGCATGATGATCGGCGACGATTACGCCAGGAGCAGGCCAAACCGGTTCTCGATGAATTCGAAATCTGGCTAAAAAGGCGACGGCAACAGGTGCCCAATGGTTCGGCAACAGCCAAAGCCATCGACTACAGCCTGCGGCGCTGGGCCGCGCTCATCCATTATCTTGACGATGGGCAGGTGCCGATCGACAACAACTGGATCGAGAACCGCATTCGCCCGATTGCGACCGGGCGGAAGAACTGGCTTTTTGCCGGCAGCCTGCGTGCCGGCCAGCGCGCCGCCGCGATCATGAGCCTGATCCAGTCGGCGAAACTCAACGACCATGATCCCTTCGTCTATCTGAAGGATGTCCTCGCGCGTCTGCCAACCCAGCCGTTCAGCAAAATCGTCGAACTTCTTCCGCATCGCTGGCAGAACCAACCCGCCTGACATTCCCATCA
>JARKPC010000278.1 GCA_029975435.1 Propionivibrio sp.
ACCTTGTAGGCCATCAGCAGCACGGGCAAGTCAGCCGGAGCCTTGACCACGACCCGGCGTGTGCCAGCTTGCTCCGGTTCCTCCTGCGGCTTGCGCGCCGGTACCGGCCGCGAGGCCAGCGGACCGTAGTATCTCTCGGCCAGCCGGAAGACTTCCTGATGATCGACATCGCCGACCACCACGACATAGGCATTGTTCGGCACGTACCAGCGGTCGTACCAGTCGCGCGCGTCCTGCACGGTCATCGCTTCGAGGTCGTTCATCCAGCCGATCACCGGCACCCGATAGGGATGCGCCTGAAATGCCACGGCGTGCATTTGTTCGCTCAGCTTTGCCTGCGGCTGGTCGTCGGTACGCATGCGACGCTCTTCCATGACCACCTTGATCTCCTGTTCGAATTCCTTCGGGTCGAGGGTCAAGTGGCGCATGCGATCGGCTTCGAGCTGCATCATCTGCTCCAGCTTCTGTTTCGGCACCTGCTGGAAATAGGCGGTGTAGTCGCGGCTGGTAAACGCATTGTCGCGCCCGCCCGCAGCGGCGACCAGGCGGCTGAACTCACCGGCACCGATGGTCGGCGTCCCCTTGAACATCATGTGCTCGAGCAGATGGGCGACACCGGTCGTCCCGTTCGTCTCGTCCATGCTTCCGGCCCGGTACCAGACCATGTGCGCGGCGGTCGGCGCACGCCGGTCCTCCTTGACGATGACCCGCAACCCGTTCGCCAGCTGGTGCTCGAACGGATTGCCCCACGCGGAAATGGAGAAGGAAATCGCCGCCAGCAAGGCGGCCAGGCTGACGAATCGCGGTGTATGGCGCATAGGCACAGGTGGCTTCTGTTAAAATCTTGGGCAAGGTCTTTCGCGACGGCATCTTAACCCGATCGCTCCCTTCCCCGAACACTCCACAGACACGAAAGCCCCATGTTTGGTTTCCTGAAGAAGTCCACCGATGCGGCCGCGACCGCGCCGGAAGAAGCAACGCCTTCGCTTTCCTGGCGCGAACGCCTGAAGGCCGGACTGGCGCGCACGCGCGCCCAGCTCGGCGGCAAGCTCAAGACGATTTTCTCGCGCGGCAAGGTCGATGAGGAGCTGCTCGAGGAACTCGAAAGCCTGTTGTTGACCAGCGACGTCGGCCTGGAAGCAACCTTCCATCTGCTCGAGGAACTCAAGGCACGCGCCAAGCGCGACCGTATCGACACTCCGGAAGGCATCCAGAAGGCATTGTCCGAGGCCCTGCACGAACTGCTGCTGCCGCTTGAGCAACCGCTCGACGCATCGTCGCACAGGCCCTTCATCATCATGATTGCCGGCGTCAACGGCGCCGGCAAGACGACGTCGATCGGCAAGCTGGCCAAG
>JARKPC010000035.1 GCA_029975435.1 Propionivibrio sp.
AAGGCCACCTCGCCAGCCACACCGGACAGGGGCGCGCATGAAATCCGCCCCCTTGGCCGGGCGTCCCGACTGGGCCAAGCCCAAGCCGGTGACCGGCGACGCGCCCCTGCCGCTCTCCCGCGAGATCGATCCGCCCACACCCTTCCCGGTGGACGCCCTCGGCCCCATCGGTGCCGATGTCGTGAAGGCGATGCAGACGGTCATCCAGGCACCCGTGGCTTTGCTTGGCCAGACCATCCTCGCCGCGATGAATCAGGTGGCACAGCCCCACGCCAATGTGGTGGTCGATGGCCGCGTCTCGCCGCTATCCGAATTCTTCCTCACCCTGGGTGAATCCGGCGAACGTAAATCGGCCGGAGACAGCTGGGCCCTCATGCCGGTGCGTGCCCGGCAGCGCCTACTGATGCAGCAATACGCCAGCGAGCGCGAACAGTACGAAATGGCCGCCCAACTCTTCGAGGCCCAAGCCAAGCGCATTCTCGCCGACAAGAAACTCTCGATGGATGCCCGTCAGGCCAAGTTGGCCGAACTCGACAAGCCCACGGCGCCGATCATGCCGATGCTCATCGTTTCGGAGCCGACCTCCGAGGCACTGCAGCGGCAACTGGCCCACGGCCTGCCGTCCATTGGCCTGATCAATGACGAAGCGGGTCAACTGCTCGGTGGCTTTGCCATGAGCAGCGAGAAGAAGCTCGGCACCCTGACCACGCTCTCACGCCTGTGGGATCGCGGTGAATTCGACCGGGTGCGCGTCGGTGATGGTTCCGGCACTTACTACGGTCGCCGCCTCACTCTGCATCTGATGGCGCAGCCCATCGTCGCCTCGATGTTGCTCGCCGATCCGCTGGCCCGGGAGCAGGGATTCCTGGCGCGCTGCCTGGTCAGCTTCCCGCAATCCACCGCCGGCACCCGCCGCTATGTGGAAGCCGACCTCGGCCACACCCCGGAGTATCGCCGCTACGCCGACCGGCTGACCGATCTTCTGGAGCGCCCCTGGCCCCTGCTGGAGGACGACCACGAACTCGATCCGCCCGAGATCAGCCTGACACCGGCTGCCAAGCGTACCTGGGTGGCGTTCTACAACGACATCGAACACGCCCTCGGTAAAGACCGCGAACTGGCCCCGGTGCGGGCGCTGGCCTCCAAGGCGCCGGAACACATCTCTCGGCTGGCCGGCACCTTCGCCGTGTTCGAGGGCGAGGCCAACGTCAGCGAGAACCACGTCGACCGGGCGGCGGCGCTGATGCAGCACTACCTCAGCGAAGCCCTGCGGCTGTGGGGCACCGGCCAGGTATCGGCGGAACTGAAACTCGCCCAGGAGGTGCTGAACTGGCTGCGCGACAAGATGGGGCCGGGACGGGCCATCCCGCTGGCCGACATCTACCGCAACGGGCCAGCAGCGATCCGGAGTGCCGGCACCGCGCGGCGCGTGATGCAACTCCTCACCCACCACGGCTGGGTGGTGGCCGCCGAGCATCCCACGGCCCGCGAGGCCTTCGAACTGGTGGCCGTGTGATGGGTTTCCAATTCTCTCGCCCCGTTGCTGCGAATCTCGCGAATTCCGCGAAAGAGGCCGTCACGCCTACATCTGAGGCTGCGCGAAGCAATGCGCAAGCTGCGAATCCGCTCGACGATGACCGCATCCGTTGCAGCGACTGTAGCTGGCTCTCGATGAGCGGCGTCTGTCGCGCTGCAGGCCCGAAGGGAAAACCTGTAGTTGCCAATCGCGGCTACCAGCCCGTGCGCGATCTCCCACGCCGCTGCGAGGGCTTCGCTCCCTATGCCAACAACCCTGATCAGCGCCGTGGCTTCGAGCGCTGGCCGGGTCTGGCTGCCTTCCATTCATTCAACGCCACGCCACCCGGCGCCTTGGGTGGCAAACCCATGGAGACTCATCGATGAACCTCATCAAACAACTGAAGCACAAGTCGGCACCCGCCACGACCGCCGGACAAACTGATCAGCCACTGGGCGACCTCGTTCCACTGGCGCAACTAGTCCAGTCAGTGCACCGGCGCACGGTCGAGCATCGCAAGACCCTCGAAGCATTGGGTGCGGCGCGCAGCCAGCAGCGTGATCTGAAGGAGGCGCCGCCACCCGATCTGACGCTCGCCGTGGCGCGCGAAATGATCGTCGCCTTGGGCGATTCGGACAGGCTGACGCAATTTGACGCCGACAATGCAGCGGCGATTCGTGCCGAGGCGCAAGCGCAAGAGCAAGTTCAACGCGACCGCGACATCCTGCCGGCACGTCTCGTCGCCCTGGAGAAACTTATCCAGCAGTCGGCCGAGCAGATGATGGAGCACACGCCGATCACGGAAATTGAGCGCGAGGCGGAACGGCTCTTTACGCCCTATGCGGATCAACTGGTGGCCGCTGCCAAGGTCTATGTCGAGGCCCTGCGTCAGGCTTACACCGTCGCCCACAAGATTGAACGGGCCGTGACCATTCGCGAAATCAATGCGTTCGGGGAAATGCGCCATAAGCATAAACCCGAACTGATCGATCACCTGGGGCAAGGGGAAATCGTCCCGACTCGCCTGGTGGGGTACGGCTATCAGGATCTGAGCGATCTGAACTATCGGGCATCGCGCTTTGACGAGGAACTGCTCGCGCGTGTCGAGAGGCAATTGGTCGACGCCGGCGTCAAGGGATCGGATCTGGAAATCTTCCGCCCAAAACTTGATGACGATCCGCGCAAGGTCTATGCGCCGGAAGCCGCGCCGCGCGCAAAACGACCGGAGGCCTTGCCCTATGGCCAGGCAGCGGTCGTCACCATCCAGCACTGATCTTAACCGGAGCGGCCAGGCATTAACCCGGTCGCTCCGAGCACAAGGAGTATCCCGTGGAAATTGATCTCACCAAAAACCTCGATCAGACCGACCCGGTGGGTCAGCAAAAGCGTCGACTTCGGCAGGCCATGCGCTGGCAGCAACAGATACAGCAAGCGCTGCCCGAGAGGCCGCCAGAGTTGTTCAAGCCGCGACCGATGCAACCCGAAATCGGTACTGCACGATATGAACCGGCAGTTCACATCGTCGCTGTCGAGTTGCCGGAATGGGATGGCGGCAAGGCAATGTCAGCACCAGCGCCGACTGTGATCTTCCGGCCACGACGTATTGCCCGGCACATTCCCTGGCAGTGGCGCTGGATTGTCGCCGGCATCAGGCTGACCCGGATCGTGCGCAAGTCGGCCAAGCAGCAGATGAAGCAGTTCAACAAGCTGCAGCGCCAAATGATTCGACGGGTCCTTCCTCGCCATAAAGCCATGCGGGGGGCGCGAGCCCGCTGATCGGCTACCGACAGGCCACGAAATGAGGTTACCAGCCAGGTTACCGGTTACCAGTTACCACCCCGGCGATGTCCGGGGTGATCACCACACACGGAGATGAAATGAACACCACCACGATCAACAGCATCACCCCAAATCCGATGTCCATCGAACGTCTGGCCCATTTCGATGCGGCAGTCCACGAGCGCGTCCAGCAGTGGCTCACCAGCGGGCAGTTACTGGCCTGGATTCCCATCCTCAGCCAGGAGAACTTTCCTGGAGTCCCACCAGACGTATTGCAGTTCGCCGATCGCTATCAGGAGGCGATGCGCTGGCCAATCCATCGCCCTGAGGACTTGCTGGCCTTGCCCGATGGCATTACCGGTTGGCTGCTGCCGGCCGACGCCGACGATACCGACGTGGCATGCGGTGTATGGAACGGCGAGGTCTACATCCTGGGCGTGCAGGACAAGCGTACTGGCAGGAAGCAGACCCTGTTGGGCGAGCGCGTCGATATTGCGACTGGACAGGCCGATGACCCTGAACAGAGCGCGGTTTGACTTGGCTTCTGCCCGGGAAGAAGCGTTCATACAAACCCCTTATGACATGGAGTTTGCGATGACTCGATCAACATCTGTGGCCGCCCAGTTGGCGGCACTTCCCACGATGCCGATGAAGGACTTGTGGGCGCTGTGGGACGCCCATTTCCCGCGCCGGCCCGGTACCTGGAACCGCGATTACGTAGCCTCCCGCGTCGCCTACAAGATTCAGGAGGCTGCGCATGGCGGTGTCGACCCCGACGTCCGGCGGCGGTTGGTGCGCCTCGGCGAATCCCAGTCGGCGTTCGGCAAGCGCCGGTCAGAAGTGCATCTGATGCCAGGCACGGTACTGCTGCGTGAGTACGAATCCAATGAGTACCGCGTCACGGTGACGCCGGAGGGCTTCTACGATCTCAACGGCAAGGTGTTCAAGAGTCTGTCCGCAGTGGCCCGCCACATCACCGGCGTCAATTGGTCGGGGCCGAGATTCTTCGGCGTCGAACCGAGCGGTCGTAAAACGGGAGGCAAGAAATGAAGGCGCCGATCGTTCGCAAACGCTGCGCGGTGTATTGCCGCGTCTCCACCGACGAGCGCCTCGACCAGTCGTTCAATTCTATCGATGCGCAGCGCGAGGCCGGGCAGGCCTTCATCGCCAGTCAGCGCACCGAGGGCTGGATTCCGGTGGTCGATGACTACGACGATGGCGGCTTCTCCGGTGGCAATATGGATCGGCCTGCCCTCAAACGCCTGCTTGCCGACATCGATGCCGGGAAGATCGACATCGTGGTGGTGTACAAGATTGACCGTCTGACCCGCAACCTGGCCGACTTCGCCAAGATGGTGGAACTGTTCGATCAGCGCGGTGTGAGTTTCAGCGCCGTCACGCAGCAGATCAATTCCGCTACCTCGATGGGCCGGTTGATGCTGAACATCCTCCTTTCGTTTGCGCAGTTCGAGCGCGAGGTCACCGGCGAACGGATCAGAGACAAGATTGCAGCGTCAAAAGCCAAGGGGATGTGGATGGGTGGCACGCCGCCGCTGGGCTACGACGTTTGCAAACGGCAGTTGGTCATCAACGAGGCCGAGGCCAAGATCGTGCGCGACATCTGGCGGCGATTTGTGGAGTTGAAATCCACCACCGAACTCGCCCGCGAGCTGAATCGCCAGGGCATCACCACCAAGGCGTGGACAACTCAAGATGGCGCCTTCCGCCCCGGGCGGCCGATCACCAAGCAGAACCTCTACAAGATGCTGCGCAATCCGCTGTACATCGGTGTGATCCGGCACAAGGACAAGGATCACCCCGGCGAGCACCAACCAATCCTGGATCAAGCCTTGTGGGATCAGGCGCAAGCCATTCTGGCCGAGGATGCGCATTTGCGCGCCTCGCAGACCATGACTCGCCACGACCATGAACCCATCCTGCGCGGTCTGCTGTTCGCACCAGACGGTGACAGGATGTTGCCGACGGCCACCAGTAAGAAGTCGGGCAAGCGCTATCGCTACTACCTGCCGTACTCGGACAAGAAGTTCGGGCGCGGCACCCACCCCTTCGGCATCGTGCCGGCCGAGCAGATCGAGGCGCTGGTGCTGGAGCAGATCAAGTCAGCATTGCAGGCACCGGAGATGATTCAGGCGGTGTGGGATGAGGTCCAAAAACTGGACGCCACCGTTTCCGAACCATCGGTAGTGCTGGCGATGCGCAACCTGTCGGCGGTGTGGAACGAGATGTTCCCGGAAGAACGCTGCAGGCTGGTGAAGTTGCTGATCGCCAAGGTGCAACTCAAGAACGAGGGGATCGACATCGAATGGCAGCCGGCCGGGTGGTCGGCGCTGATGGCGGAACTGGCGCCGAACAGCATCGGGGCGGAACTGAGGGAACTTGAGATGGAGGAAATGGCATGAGAGGGATGGAACAGATCGGGCAGGCCAAATCGAGCACGGCCAAACTCGATGAGGGCATCAAGCTGACCACGTTCATCCCGGTGCGCTTCGTCAGGCACAAGGCACGGAAGGTGGTGGTCGAGCCGACCACGCCGGGACGGATGGCATCGCCGCTGAATCCGGGACGCCCAACGTCCGTCGATGAGAATCTGATGGCGGCGCTGACCAAGGCGTTCTTCTGGCAGGAGATGCTGGACTCCGGCCGGGTGAAGAACATGACCGAGTTGGCCAAGGCCGAGAAGATCGGCCTGGCGCGGATGCAGAAGATGCTCAAGCTCGCCCGGCTGGCACCGGATATCGTCGAGGGCATCGCCCGTGGTCGGCAGCCGGTCGGTCTGTCGCTGTTGTTCTTCGTTGAGAATCAACTGCCGGATGACTGGAACACGCAGCGGGAGGTGATTAGCGGTCTGGCAAAGTGATGGCCTACAATCGGCCAATCACCTTTGGAGATCGCCTTGGAGCCTGTTCTTGATTCGACGCTAACCTGCCCGGTGTGCGGGTACGTGAAGACCGAGCGGATGCCGACGGATGCCTGCCAATGGTTTTACGAGTGCGAGGGTTGCCACACGGTGCTTAAACCCAAGCCGGGCGATTGCTGCGTGTTCTGTTCCTACGGGACGGTACCGTGCCCGCCGATCCAGATTTCTGGCAAGTCGTGCTGCGGATAGTTGCTCGGAGGGCACGTTCGAAACCCCACCGCTATGCGTTGTGTGGTGCAAACCACCGCCTGGAAACCCGCATGATTACTAGGCGTCGTGCCTCGACCGGGCTAGACAAAAACAGAGAAAAGAGACGAATTCCGATGGCCAGATGGGCGAAATCAGGGCCTTCCGGCGATCATCGAAATTCGCACCACCCGCGAAACCCCGCCACTGCTGGCCCTTCGCGGGCAGAAAAAAGCCCGGAGCATGTCCGGGCTTTGGTGTTCTGGTGGAGACGGGCGGGATCGAACCGCCGACCTATTGATTGCGAACCAATCGCTCTCCCAACTGAGCTACGCCCCCATGAACCGGCGCAGATTCTACGCGTGACGATGGTTAGCGTCAATTGCACCGGAGAATTTGCACAAACAAAAAGGGCTTGCGCGATGGCAAGCCCCTTTTTGCTTTCAGGAGATGTTACTTCTTCTTCTTGGTCTTGGCGGCAGCAACCGTGGCCTTGAAGGTGGCGCCGGCGGAGAACTTCGGAACCGTGGTGGCCGGGATCTTGATCTTTTCACCGGTCTTCGGGTTCTTGCCTTCGCGGGCGGCGCGGGCGGCGGACTTGAAGGAGCCGAAGCCGACGAGGCTCACGCCGTCGCCCTTGGCAACAGCCTGAACGATTGTTTCGATAACGGCGTCGAGGGCCTTGCCAGATGCAACCTTGGACAGTTCGGTTTTCGCTGCGATTGCATCGATCAATTCAGACTTGTTCATAGTATCTCCTGTTGTTGATTGTCGAGAGTCGTGGTGGAAACTCCGCTGCGATTCTTGCACTTCATAGGCTTGAAGGGAAGGGGGGTAAGCCACGAAATCGTTCGGCAAGTGAAAAAAATGTTGTTTTTTCGCTTGCCGGCGCTTTTTTGCTCCTGCAACGCCTCATTTTTCCTTCGCCAGCAAGGGTTTCAGGAAGCGTCCGGTATGGCTGATCCTGTTGCTGGCTATTACTTTCGGCATGCCTGTGGCCAGGATCTGCCCTCCGCCGTTTCCGCCCTCCGGCCCGAGATCGACGATCCAGTCGGCGGTCTTGATGACATCCAGGTTGTGCTCGATGACCACGACCGTATTGCCATGGTCGGCCAACCGGTGCAGCACCTTGAGCAGCATCTCGATATCCTGGAAGTGCAGGCCGGTGGTCGGCTCGTCGAGGATGTACAGGGTGCGGCCCGTGTCGCGCTTCGACAATTCCAGCGCCAGCTTGACGCGCTGTGCCTCGCCGCCGGAAAGCGTGGTCGCCGACTGCCCGAGCGTGATGTAGGAGAGTCCCACGTCAACCAATGTCTGCAGCTTGCGCGCCACGACCGGCACGGCGTCGAAGAATTCGCGCGCCTGCTCGACGGTCATCTGCAGGATGTCGTGGATGTTCCTGCCCTTGTACTGGATTTCCAGCGTTTCGCGGTTGTAGCGCTGGCCGTGGCAGACGTCGCAGGCGACATAGATGTCCGGCAGGAAGTGCATCTCCACCTTGATCACGCCGTCGCCCTGGCAAGCCTCGCAGCGCCCGCCCTTGACGTTGAACGAGAAGCGGCCGGGGCCGTAGCCGCGTTCGCGCGCCGCCGGCACGCCGGCGAACAACTCGCGGATCGGCGTCAGCAGGCCGGTATAGGTGGCCGGGTTGGAGCGCGGTGTGCGGCCGATCGGCGACTGGTCGAGGTTGATCACCTTGTCGAACTGGTCGAGGCCGACGATCTCGTCGTGATCGGCGGGTTCCGTGGTCGAACCATAGAGGTGCTTCGCAGCAGCGGCGTACAGCGTGTCGTTGATCAGCGTTGACTTGCCCGAGCCGGAAACGCCGGTGATGCAGGTGAACAATCCGACCGGCAGTTCGAGTGTGACGTTCTTCAGGTTGTTGCCGCGTGCACCGACGATTCTCAGCACCTTCTCCGGGTCGGCACGACGCGGGACACTTGGCGCTTCGATGCGGCGGCGGCCGGCGAGGTAGTCGCCGGTCATCGAGTCGGGGTTGTCCATGACCTGTGCCGGCGTGCCTTCGGCAACGATGGCGCCGCCGTGGATGCCGGCGCCGGGGCCGATGTCGACGACGTAATCGGCACTGCGGATGGCGTCCTCGTCATGCTCGACGACAATCACGGTATTGCCGATGTCGCGCAGGTGCATCAGCGTTTCCAGCAGGCGATGGTTGTCGCGCTGATGCAGGCCGATCGACGGCTCGTCGAGCACATACATGACACCGGTGAGGCCCGAGCCGATCTGGGACGCCAGGCGGATGCGCTGCGCTTCCCCGCCCGAGAGCGTCTCGGCCGAGCGGTCAAGCGACAGGTAGTCGAGGCCGACGTTGATCAGGAACTGCAAGCGGCTGGTGATCTCCTTCAATACCTTCTCGGCGACCTGCGCCTTGTTGCCGGCGAGCTTCAGGTCGTGGAAATGGTCGCGCGCCTGCTTCAGGGGCAGGCGGCTGATCTGGTGCAGCGTCAGCGCGTCCGGGCCGGAGCCGATATGCACGTGGCGGGCTTCCTTGCGCAGACGGGCGCCTTCGCAGGTCGGGCAGGTCTTGTTGCTGATCAGCTTGGCCAGTTCCTCGCGTACGGCCTGGGAGTCGGTTTCCTTGTAGCGGCGCTCGAAATTGGTGACGATGCCTTCGAAGGTGTGATTTCGGTCGAAGCGCGTGCCCTTTTCGTTGAGGTAGCGGAAGCGGATGACTTCCCGGCCCGAGCCGTAGAGCACGATGTTGCGGATATCATCCGGAAGCCGCTCGAACGGCATCTCGACATCGAAACCATAGTGGTCGGCGAGCGACGTGAGCAGCTGGAAGTAGAACTGGTTTTTCCGATCCCAGCCGCGGATGGCGCCGGCGGCGAGCGAGAGGTCGGGGCGCGTGACGATGCGCTTCGGGTCGAAGAACTGGATCACGCCGAGGCCGTCGCACTTCGGGCAGGCGCCCATCGGATTGTTGAACGAGAAGATGCGCGGCTCCAGCTCCTGCAGCGAGTACGAGCACACCGGGCAGGCGAACTTGGCCGAAAACAGGTGTTCCTTCTGCGTATCCATCTCGTAGGCGATGGCGCGTCCGTCAGCGTGGCGCAGCGCGGTCTCGAACGACTCGGCGAGGCGCTGGCGCATGTCGTCGCGAATCTTCAGGCGGTCGACGACGACGTCGATGGTGTGCTTCTGCGTCTTGGCCAGCTTGGGCAGGGCGTCGATCTCGTAGATCTTGCCATCCACGCGCAGGCGCGCGAATCCCTGGGCGCGCAGCTCGGTGAACAGGTCGAGCTGCTCGCCCTTGCGGTTAGCGACGACCGGCGCGAGGATCATCAGCTTGGTATCCGCGGGCAGCGCCAGCACGTGGTCGACCATCTGCGACACGGTCTGCGAATCCAGCGGTTGCTGGTGCTCGGGGCAGAACGGCGTGCCGGCGCGGGCGAACAGCAGGCGCAGGTAGTCGTGGATTTCGGTGACGGTGCCGACCGTCGAGCGCGGGTTGTGGCTGGTCGCCTTCTGCTCGATGGAAATGGCCGGCGACAGGCCCTCGATCAGGTCCACATCCGGCTTGTCCATCATCTGCAGGAACTGGCGGGCGTAGGCCGACAGCGATTCGACGTAGCGCCGTTGCCCCTCGGCATAGAGCGTGTCGAAGGCCAGCGACGATTTGCCGGAACCGGACAGGCCGGTGATCACGATCATCCTGTTGCGCGGCAGGTCGAGATTGATGTTCTTGAGGTTGTGCGTGCGCGCGCCGCGGATGCGGATTTCCTTGAATTCTTCCATGGGGAGGGTGGAGCTTGGGGGAAAAGCAAACCTGATAATATACGCGGGAAATTTCGCCGATACGACCGCCTGAACTAGTCTGTTGTTCCGCGGTCTTTTTTTCTTCGCCAATTCGACGTTGCACGCAACGCGGTCACACGGAATTCGATGCTTTCTCCAACCCATGAATCCATGAGCGCCGACGAGCGCTATTCGGGCATTGTCCTGGCGTTCGTCTTCGCCTTGCGCATGCTCGGGCTTTTCCTGATCCTGCCGGTGTTTGCCGTGTATGCGCGCGACCTGCCGTCCGGCAACGATGTGGCGCTGGTCGGCATGGCGCTGGGCGCCTACGGCCTGACCCAGGCGCTTTTCCAGATTGCCTATGGCGTGGCCTCGGACCGCTTCGGGCGCAAGCCGGTGATCTTTTTCGGGCTGTTCGTGTTCGCGGTCGGCAGTTTCGTGGCGGCGCTGTCGACGGATATCCAAGGCATCATCGTCGGGCGGGTGTTGCAAGGCGCCGGCGCCGTCTCGGCAGCGGTGACGGCGCTGGCGGCCGATCTGACGCGCGAACAGCATCTGACCAAAGTGATGGCCATGATCGGCTCGTCGATCGGCCTGACCTTTGCCCTGTCGATGGTGGCGGCGCCGCTGCTTTACGCCAACGTGGGAATGGCCGGGATTTTCACATTGACGGGATCGCTGTCCCTGATCGCCATCTACATCGTCAGGAAGCTGGTTCCCGAAGCGCCGGCCGTCCGCCGGCAGCCGGAGTGGTCGAGCTTTTCCGAAGTATTGCGGCACCCGCAGTTGCTGCGCCTCAATTTCGGCGTGTTCACCCTGCATTTCGTGCAGACGGCGATGTGGGTGTTGCTGCCTTCCGCGCTGGTCGGCCGCGGGGAGTTGCCGGTCGGCGAGCACTGGAAGGTGTATCTGCCGGCGGTGCTGCTGTCTTTCGTCGCCGTCGTTCCGGCGATCATCGCGGCGGAAAAGCGCGGCAGGATGAAAGCGGTGTTCAATGCGTGCATCGTGCTGCTGCTCGCCGTCCAGCTCGGTCTGGGCTGGATGGGTCAGAACATCTACGTCCTGTTTTTCTGGCTGCTGCTGTTCTTTGTCGCCTTCAATATTCTGGAAGCCACCCAGCCCTCGCTGATCTCGCGTTTCGCCCCGCCGTATGCCAAGGGCGCGGCGCTCGGTGTATATAACACGACGCAATCGCTGGGATTGTTTCTGGGCGGCGCGAGCGGCGGCTGGCTGGCCCGGACGGCTGGTACCGGGGCGGTGTGGATTGCATGTGGAGTGCTCCTGCTGGGGTGGCTCGCGCTGGGCGCATCGATGACGCTCCCTGTGAAGCCGCAGCAGCGGTAGTACACGCAAACTCTTTTATAATCGCGCTTTTCGCACATCCATCGATCAGGGAGACAGCATGGCTTCGGTCAATAAAGTAATTCTCGTCGGCAATCTCGGCGCCGATCCGGAAACCCGCTACATGCCGAACGGCGATGCCGTGGCAAACATCCGGCTGGCTACCACCGAGTCGTGGAAGGACAAGGCCAGCGGCGAGAAGCGTGAAATTACCGAATGGCACCGCGTGGTGTTCTACCGCAAGCTGGCGGAGATTGTCGGGCAGTACCTGAAGAAG
Organism: Propionivibrio sp.; assembly: GCA_029975435.1. Lineage (GTDB taxonomy): Bacteria > Pseudomonadota > Gammaproteobacteria > Burkholderiales > Rhodocyclaceae > Propionivibrio. Next base: position 11,797 of record JARKPC010000035.1, read on the forward strand.
GGTTCGGCGGTGTACATCGAGGGTCGCATCCGCACCCGCAAGTGGCAGGACAAGGAAGGCCAGGAACGCTACACGACCGAGATCGAAGCCAGCGAAATGCAGATGCTCGGCGGCCGCCAGAGCGCCTCGTCGTCCGGCGGTGAAGTCGAATACGGCGGCAGCATGC
>JARKPC010000039.1 GCA_029975435.1 Propionivibrio sp.
ACTGTTCCGCGCTTATGGCGCTGATGTGATGGTGACCAAGAACAGCGGCGCGATTGGCGGCACTGATGCCAAGATTGCCGCAGCAATCGAGCTGGGGCTGATCATCGTGGTCGTGCAAAGGCCGGCTGCGTTGCAACAGCAAGTGTTTGATTCGTTGCCTGCGCTGCTGGAGTATTTGAGAAGGAAGTGAAATTGATGGATTACATCAAGGACCCGCATGAGATTGAACGCCGCAGCATGGCTTTGATTGCCCCGTATCTCACAGGGATGGATTTTGACGAACAACAGGTCAAGATCGTATCCAGAGTGATTCACGCGGCAGGCGACCCGGACTACGCCAATCATGTCCAAATCCATCCCGATGCGGTGGAAGCGGCCAGCGCGGCGATTCGTCGCGGCGCTGACGTGTACTGCGATGTGGAAATGGTACGCACCGGCATCAGCAAGAAAACCCTCGCCCAGTATGGCGGGCAGGTACATTGCCTGATCGCCGATCCGGCGGTCGCCCTGTTGGCCAAGGAACTGGGGATCACCCGCTCGATGGCGGCATTTCGGACGTTCGGCCATAAAATGGATGGCGCGATCGTTGCGGTCGGCAACGCGCCGACGGCTTTGTTCGAACTGTATCGGTTGATGCAGGAGGAAAATGTCCGGCCAGCGATGGTGATCGGCGTGCCGGTCGGTTTTGTCGGCGCAGCCGAATCAAAGGAAATGTTGGCCGAAAAATCAAATGCGCCGTATATCACGGTACAGGGCAATAAGGGCGGCAGCCCGATCGCCGCGTCGATTTTCAACGCCCTGCTGTATATGATCGGACCGAAGGCGGAGTGAGGATGCTGCCCCGTCTCACGGTGATCACTGGCAATGGCAAAGGCAAGACCACCGCGGCGATGGGCCGGGCGGCGCTGGCGGCCTGGAGCGGCGAGCGTGTGCTGGTAGTGCAGTTTCTCAAAGGAACCGGTTATACCGGAGAACTGGCGGCAGCCGAGTTCTGGTCCGGACGTCTGGTCATCAGGCAGTTCGGCGCCGGATGCCTGCACATGGCGGAGATTCGTGACGGACTCGGCGAGTGCCGGCGTTGCGGCAGTTGTTTCCGGGCCAATAAACTGCCGGAAAACCGGTTTGTCGACCAGGCGTTTGAAGCTGTCATGCAAGCGGCGGAGTCGAAGGAGTGGGACCTGTTGGTGCTGGATGAAGTGAGCCATGCAATCAACAAAGGGTTGCTTGACCAGGCACGGTTCCTTGAATGGCTGCATACTGCGTTGCCAACGGTCAGACTGGTGCTGACCGGTCGCAATATGCCACAGGCTTTGCTTGTGCTGGCGGACGAGGCGACAGAATGCGATATGGTGAAGCATCCGATTTCACAGGGAATTTTCGGCAGATGGGGCGTGGAGTATTGACTGACAGGGTAAGGATTCCCCGGTTGGTAATCGCCGGGACGCAAAGCGGCGTAGGCAAAACGACGATTGTCAGCGGGCTGCTTTCGGCGCTGCGTCGGCGCGGCCTGAACGTTCAGTCCTACAAGGTCGGGCCGGATTATATCGATCCCGGCTATCATGCGCTGGCCTCCGGTCGTCCCTGTCACAATCTGGACAGTTGGCTGATGCCTCAGGAAAGACTGCTGTCGATGTTTGCCGCGACTTCTCGCGGCATGGACATTGCCGTGGTGGAAGGCGTAATGGGCCTGTTCGATGGCGGACGCGGCGGCGTGGCCAGTACCGCGTCGGTGGCCCGCTTGCTTTCGGCGCCGGTGGTTTTGGTCGTGAACGCCCGTTCTGCCGGCGAGAGCGTGGCGGCGGTCGTGCTCGGATTCAAGCAATATGATCCATCTCTCACGTTGGCCGGAGTGATCTTGAATCAGGTCGGTTCCGACTCGCATCAGGCGATGGTGGTGGAAGCGGTGGAGCGGATCGGCGTGAAAATGCTCGGCGTGATTCGCCGCGCCGATAGCCTGAAAGTGCCGGAACGTCATCTAGGATTGTTGCCGGTGACCGAAAACGCCGCCGATGCCGTTTTGGAATCGATTCATGCCGCGATTTCCGGTCAGTTGGATATCGATGCCCTGCTGGAGTTGGCAGGCAAGGCGTCGGAGCTGGCCATGCCGGAAATCCCGCCGTTGCCGGCTACGCGGCAGGTGAAGATCGGCGTAGCCAAAGATGAAGCTTTTTCGTTTTATTATCCGGAAAGTTTACGGGTACTCGAAGAAATGGGCGCCGAACTGGTCCCGTTCAGTCCGCTGCGCGACGCTGCGCTGCCGGCTGTGAACGGATTGCTGCTCGGCGGCGGTTTTCCCGAGATGTTCCTGCAGCAGCTGTCTGCCAATCAATCGATGATTGACGCTATCCGGACCGCAGCCGGGCAAGGCGTGCCGATCATCGCCGAAGGCGGCGG
>JARKPC010000052.1 GCA_029975435.1 Propionivibrio sp.
CACAAACCGGCGCCGATCCGCAAGGAGCGGACCATCCGGTTTGCGGAATTCCCTCCCGGACAGGTTCCCGAAGCCGCCGACTTTCTCGGCGGCCTGCAACATCTCGAGATCACGCCGAACATCGAGGACTTGTCGATCGACGTCGTCTACGACCTGCACGGCCATTCGCTGGAGGAGCTCGAAGCGGCGCTTGAGGATAAGGGATTTCACCTCGAGACTTCCCTGCTGAGCAAGTTGATCCGGGCTCTGATCTACTACGTGGAAGAAACGGAAATCCACAATCTCGATGCCCCGACCCGGCTGCTCAAAAAATCCCAGAACGAGGCCTACACGCAGGCTTGGGAGCGGCACCCGCACGGAGATCACGACGACACGCCGCCGGAGTGGCGGGAATACAAGTAGCCCGGTAATAAGCGAATGATGAAGCGCGAAACGTGGATACTGGAACCGCGCTTCGGCCCCCTTTTCCCGCGATGAACGACGAACAACTGCTCCGCTACAGCCGGCACATCCTGCTCGACCCGATCGGCATCGAGGGCCAGACGCGCATCGTCAATGCCCGCGTGCTGATCATCGGTGCCGGCGGATTGGGCTCGCCGGCGGCCCTGTACCTTGCTTCTGCCGGGATCGGGAAGATTACATTGGCTGACGGCGACACCGTCGACCTGACCAATCTGCAGCGGCAGATTCTGCACACCCACGACCGCATCGGGCAACTCAAAGCCGTTTCCGGGCAAACCGCCTTGGCGCAGATCAATCCGGAGGTCATCGTCGAGCCGGTCACCGAGCGCCTGAAGGGTGAGCGGCTGGATTCACTGATCGCCGAGGCCGACGCCGTTCTCGATTGCTGCGACAACTTCGACACTCGCCACGCCGTCAACCGAGCCTGCGTCAAGCACCGTGTGCCGCTGATCTCGGGAGCAGCCGTGCGGTTCAGCGGTCAGATTTCGGTTTTCGATCCGCGGCAGGACGAATCCCCCTGCTACCACTGCCTCTTCCCTGAAGGCGAGGATGTCGAGGAAATGCGCTGTGCCGTCACGGGCGTATTTGCGCCGTTGACCGGCATTATTGGCGCCATGCAGGCGGCGGAGGCACTCAAGACCCTGAGCGGCGCGGGTGAGCCGCTGATCGGCCGCCTGCTGCTGCTGAACGGACTGACCATGGAGTGGCGCAGTGTCCGTTTCAGCAAGGATCCGCACTGTTCCGTGTGCGGCGACGGCGTCAGTGGAAGCGAGCAATCACCCGCAGATCTTCCCCGATCCGCCGGATGTCGCGGATGACCAACCGGCGCTGATGTTCCAGCGTGGCAAGCTCGGGGAGATCGAACATGCCACGCGCCCTGTCGCCTACCAGGCAGGGCGCCAGGTAGAGCAGCAACTCATCAACCAGCCCCTCCGACAGCAGGGCGCCATTGAGCCGGAAACCTCCCTCGACATGCAGCTCGTTGATGCCGCGCCGCGCCAGTTCCGTCACCAGCGCATTCAAATCCACTTTGCCGACGGCGTTCGGCAGGCAGAGGATCTCCGCGCCGCGCTGGCGCAGGAGTTCTGATTTCCCGACATCGGCACCCGCGGTAGCCAGCAGTAGCGGCCGCCCGTCCAGAACACGCGCCAGGGGAGAGAGTTCGAGCCGGCTATCGACCACCACTTTCAGTGGCTGCCGATCCGTGGCGACGCCACGTACATTGAGTTGTGGATCGTCGTCGCGTACCGTACCGATCCCGCTCAGGATGGCGCACGCCTGCGCACGCCAGCGATGGCCGTCCTGCCGGGCTGCCGGGCCGGTGATCCACTGGCTGACACCGTTGTTCAGCGCCGTCTTGCCGTCCAGGCTGGCCGCCAGCTTCAGGCGCACCCACGGCCGAGCGCGAGACATGCGCGACACAAAGCCAATGTTGAGCTCGCGCGCCTCCGCCTCAAGCAGACCACATGACGCAGCGATCCCCGCATCGACAAGACTGGCCAGGCCGCGCCCGGCGACTTGGGGATTGGGATCCTGCATGGCCGCAACCACGCGCGCCACGCCAGCATCGATCAGGGCTTCCGCGCAGGGCGGCGTGCGGCCATGATGACTGCACGGTTCGAGCGTGACATATGCCGTCGCGCCGCGCGCGGTCGGGCCCGCGGCATTGAGCGCATGGACTTCGGCATGCGGCCCGCCGGCTTTTTCATGCCACCCTTCCCCGACAACGGTACCGTCCTTGACGATGACGCAGCCTACACGCGGATTGGGTGTCGTCGAATAAAGCCCGCGCCGCGCGAGGCGCAAGGCTCGCGCCATGAAATGGTGATCAGCCGGGCTGAACATGGGACAGGATTCTATCGGGTGCGCCGCTGAACCGGGCGCGAAACTTCCTTGACGAGATCGGAAAACTCGTCGACATCTTCAAAGTTGCGATAGACCGAAGCGAACCGGACGTAAGCCACCTTGTCGATCTTCTTCAACTCGCGCATGACCATCTCGCCGATTTTTTCGGAGGGAATCTCGCGCTCACCCTGTGTCAGCAGCTTTTCCTCGATGCGCATGATCGCCGCATCGACCGCCTCGACTGTCACCGGGCGTTTGCGCAGGGCCAGCCACAGGCTGGCCGAGAGCTTTTCACGGTCGAAATCGACGCGCGATCCGTTCTTCTTGACCACCTGCGGCAAACGGATTTCCGCCCGCTCATAGGTGGAAAAGCGCTTGTCGCAGGACAGGCAGCGTCGACGGCGACGCACGATATCGCCGTCTTCATTGATGCGCGTATCTGCGACCGTCGTGTCGGACGCTCCGCAGAATGGGCATTTCATTGCAGATCAGGCTCCGTATACCGGGAACTTCTTGCACAGCGCGGCAACCGCGCCGCGCACGCGGGCAAGCACGGCCTCATCGTTCGGCGCGTCGAGCACGTCGGCGATCAGGTGCGCCACTTCCTCGGCCTCGATCTCGCTAAAGCCGCGCGTGGTCATGGCCGGCGTGCCGATGCGGATGCCGGACGTGACCATCGGCTTCTGCGGATCGTTGGGGATCGAGTTCTTGTTAACGGTGATATGCGCCTTGCCGAGGGCCGCTTCGGCTTCCTTGCCGGTGATGTTCTTGGGGCGCAGATCAACCAGGAAGACATGCGATTCGGTACGGCCGGAAACGATGCGCAGGCCGCGCTCTTCCGACAGCACGCGCGACAGCACGCGGGCGTTGGCCACCACCTGTTCCTGGTATTCACGGAACTCGGGCGTCGCCGCTTCCTTGAAGGCCACGGCCTTGGCAGCGATCACGTGCATCAGGGGGCCGCCCTGCAGGCCGGGGAAGATGGCCGAGTTGATGGCCTTCTCGTGCTCGGCCTTCATCAGGATGACGCCACCACGCGGGCCGCGCAGCGTCTTGTGCGTGGTCGAGGTCACGACATCGGCGAAAGGCACTGGATTCGGGTAGCAGTCAGCGGCGATCAGACCGGCATAGTGCGCCATATCGACCCAGAAGATGGCGCCGACTTCCTTGGCCACCTTGGCAAATCGCTCGAAATCGATGCGCAGCGAATAGGCCGAGGCGCCGGCGATGATGATCTTCGGCTTGTGCTCGCGGGCCAGCGCTTCCATCCTGTCGTAGTCGATTTCTTCCTTCTCGTTCAGTCCGTAGGAAACGACATTGAACCACTTGCCGGACATGTTGAGCGCCATGCCGTGGGTCAGGTGGCCGCCTTCGGCCAGGCTCATGCCCATGATCGTGTCGCCCGGCTTGGCAAAAGCCATGAGCACTGCCTGGTTCGCTTGCGACCCCGAGTTCGCCTGCACGTTGGCGGCCTCCGCGCCGAACAATGCCTTCAGGCGATCAATGGCGATCTGCTCGGCAACGTCGACGTATTCGCAACCGCCGTAATAGCGCTTGCCCGGGTAACCCTCGGCGTATTTGTTGGTCAATTGCGACCCCTGGGCTTCCATCACCGCCTTGCTGACGTAGTTTTCCGAAGCAATCAGTTCGATGTGCTCCTCCTGGCGGCGATTCTCGTTTTCGATCGCCTTCCAGAGATCCGGATCAACTTTTGCCAGGGTGTCTTTTGCTGAAAACATCGCGCGCCTCACAAGCCATTGAAAAGTAGCGGATTGTATCACGCGATCCGAAGTCGGAAGACCTCTTCTCCTGCGCCGCGACACCGCAAAAAGCCAGCACCCACGTCTATATCCGCGTCACGAAGGCCACCTGGGGAATGCCCTCCAGATGCGCCGTTTCGCCCCACGATTCCAATTGCCAGAATCCAACGGCAACGGTCAGCCAGTTGACCGAGGCATTCGGGAGAGGAAAGTCGCGCGGCTGCTCGATCGGCACGCCGCGCGCCCGGCGATAGACCAGATCGAGCACCCCGCCGTGCGACACGACGGCGACGACCTGCCCGGCATGGCGCGCGGCAAGCCGCTCCAAGCACGCTTCGATACGCGCCCGATGTTGCAGCAGGCTCTCGCCACCCGGAAGAACGAAATCGGGGCGGCGAGCCGACAACCCGCGAGCGATTGCCGCCTCACCCGCCATGACCTCGTCGATCGTTTTTCCTTCGCAGCAACCGAAATTTCGCTCACGCAGATCGGGCTCGAGTTGAAGCGGCAAGCCCAGCGCATCCGCGAGCGGTTGCGCCGTCTGCCGGGCACGCAACAGGTCACTGCTGAATATGGCATCGGCCCGCAGCCCCGCCAGGCCCCGGGCCAGCGCGGCTGCTTGGGCCAGTCCGGTGGCGTTGAGCGGCAAGTCCCGATGCCCCTGGATGCGTCGTTCGGCATTCCAATCCGTTTCTCCGTGACGGATCACACAAATCCTTGCAGCCTCGCTCAATCTGTTAGCTCTCATAAAAAACACTTTTATAACAATGGCGTACCCGCCCAACCCAGGTTTCCAGACAGTCTCCACAACTGCTCAACCGGTGCAATCTATGCGATAATCGCCCCCTTGTTTGCGGGCCGGTTACATCAATAAACCCCATAAGGAAAACACGTCGCCGCTTCAAGCTCCGGGTGAGATCCACCCGCCTGCCTGCCCGAGCAAACACTCGAGATTCTGACACCAGACAAGGATTTTTCCAGTGAACGCCCTACTCAAGCTGTCACGACAGATCGATGCGCTGACAGAGCGCATCGGCAAGTCAGCCATCTGGCTGGTACTGATTGTCGTGCTGGTCAGCGCCGGCAACGCCGTCATGCGCTACACCATCAACTACAGTTCGAACGCCTTGCTTGAGATCCAGTGGTACCTGTTTGGCCTGATCTTCTTCTCGTGCTCAGGATACACGCTGCTGCGCAACGAGCATGTGCGCATCGACCTGATTTCCGGCCGCTTCTCCAGGCGGAAGCAGGCCTGGATCGACATTTTCGGCATCCTCTTCTTCCTGATGCCAATGGCTATCGCCATCATGGTCCTGTCCTGGCCGGTGTTCATCCATGCCCTGGAGTCGAGCGAAATGTCCAACAGCGCCGGCGGGCTCATCGTGTGGCCGGCGCGCCTGATGGTTCCCGTGGGGTTCGCACTACTCATACTGCAGGCCGTTTCGGAACTGATCAAGCGCGTGGGATTCCTCAAAGGGCTTTGTCCCGACCCAACCGAGAAGCGCACGGCCCTTACGCCCGTCGAGGAACTGGCGAACGCCATCAAGGCGCAGAAGGGAGAGGCGCGATGAGCGAATTTCTCATTGCCAACATGGCGCCGATCATTTTCGCCTCGATGGTCGTGTTCCTGCTGGTCGGCTTTCCGGTTGCTTTCGCCCTGGCGGCCAATGGCGTGCTATTCGGGCTGATCGGCATCGAACTCGGGCTGCTCGGCCCGCAGCTTTTCCAGGCGCTGCCGGACCGCATCTTCAGCGTCATGGCCAACGAGACGCTGCTCGCCGTGCCGTTCTTCACCTTCATGGGACTGGTCCTCGAACGCTCCGGCATGGCCGAGGATCTGCTCGATACGATCGGCCAGTTGTTCGGCCCGGTCCGCGGCGGCCTGGCCTACGCCGTTGTTTTCGTCGGCGCGCTGCTGGCCGCAACCACAGGGGTGGTCGCCGCTTCAGTCATCTCGATGGGGCTTATTTCCCTGCCCATCATGTTGCGGTACGGCTACGACAAACGCCTTGCCTCCGGGGTCATCGCCGCGTCCGGAACGCTGGCGCAGATCATCCCCCCCTCGCTGGTGCTGATCGTCATGGCCGACCAGCTCGGAAAATCGGTCGGTGACATGTACGCCGGCGCCTTCGTTCCAGCCATGATCCTGACACTGCTCTATGTCGGCTACGTGGTCATCGTATCGTTCGCCCGACCACACTGGGTTCCGGCCCTCCCTCTCGAGGCACGCACGTTGCGCGGAGGAAAGCTGGTGCTGCGCGTATTCACGACTCTGCTGCCTCCGTTGCTGCTGATCTTCCTGGTGCTCGGCACGATCTTCCTCGGCATCGCCACGCCCACCGAGGGTGGCGCCATGGGCGCTACCGGCGCGCTGGTCATGGCCATCCTGCGCAAGCGCATGACGCTGAAGCTGCTCAAGCAGGCCATGGAGAGCACGGCCAAGCTGACCACCTTTGTCGTGTTCATCCTGATCGGGGCACGGGTATTCTCGTTGACCTTCTATGGCGTCGATGGGCACCACTGGGTCGAGCATTTGCTGGTCAACCTCCCGGGAGGACAGATCGGCTTCCTGATTACCGTCAACCTTCTCGTGTTCCTGCTGGCATTCTTCCTGGACTACTTTGAACTGGCCTTCATCATCGTGCCGTTGCTCGGACCGGTGGCCGAGAAGATGGGCATCGACCTGATCTGGTTCGGCGTGCTCCTCGGCGTCAACATGCAGACATCGTTCCTGCACCCGCCGTTCGGCTTCGCGCTCTTTTTCCTGCGCTCGGTCGCCCCGGCCTCCGTCAAGACCAGCGACATCTACTGGGGCGCCATTCCCTTCGTAGTCATTCAGCTGATCATGGTCAGCCTGCTCATCGCCTTCCCGCAACTGGTCACTTTCGGACTCGACAAGCCAAGCGCGGTAGACGTCAACGCGGTCGAAATCGTGCTTCCTGAAACCAACTACGACGAGCCCTCCGAAGCGGAATCACCGTCAGCGGAAACTGGTGATCAAGCGGAGCCCACCAAGCAGTGACTATCCAACAAAAACGGGGGCATCGCCCCCGTTTTGTTGAAATCGCCGCCGCTCAGCTCTTGCGGCTGTACATGAACTTGGCGTACTCGTTCTCGGCCACCCGGAACCAGAAATTCTGCTCGTCCAGGAACTTCTTGTAGTCGTCGTAGATTTTCTTGAACTCCGGATTTTTCGCCGACGTTTCCGCGTAGTACTCCATGGCCGCCTTGTAGCTCGCCTCCATGACATCCTTCGGGAAAGGCAGCATCTTGGTGCCGGAAGCCAAGAGCTGCTTGAGGGCCAGCGGGTTCTTGGCATCGTAGCGCGCGCACATCTCGGCATCCACCTCGGCACACGCGGCCTGGATCATCGCCTGATACTCCTTCGGCAATTCGGCCCATTTTTGCAGGTTGACATAGGTCGAAATCTGCGGACCCCCCTCCCACCAGGCCGGGTAGTAGTAGTACTTGGCCACCTTGTTGAAACCGAGTTTCTGATCGTCGTAAGGCCCGACCCACTCGACCGCATCGATCGTGCCCTTCTCAAGCGCCGGATAGATGTCGCTGCCGGCGATCTGCTGCGGCACCACGCCCATCTTGGCAAGCACCGCGCCAGCGAGGCCGGCGACGCGCATCTTCAAGCCCTTAAAATCGGCAACGCTCTTGATCTCCTTGCGATACCAGCCGCCCATTTGCACACCGGTGTTGCCGCTCGGGAAGGAAATGATATTCGACTTGGCGAAGAAGTCGTTCATCAGCTTGAAACCATTGCCTTGCCGATACCAGGCCTTGATCTGACGGGCGTTCATGCCGAACGGGATCGCCGTATCGATGCAATATGTCGGATCCTTGCCAAAATAGTAATAGGAGCAGGTAAAACCGATTTCAACGGTATTGTCCTTGACCGCATCATGCACACCCGGTCCGGGGACGATTTCGCCCGCGGCAAACAACTGGATCTGGAACTTGCCGCCGGACATCTCCGAAATGCGCTTGACCAGGTATTCAGCCGAACCGTGCAGGGTATCCAGGCTCTTTGGGAAACTCGACGCCATCCGCCACTTGATTGTCGGTGCATTCTGGGCGAGTGCCGGGGCGGCAACGGCACCCGCGGCGAGACCAACCCCCGCTTTCTTCAAAAAGGAACGTCTTTCCATGATTATTCTCTCCGTAGGTGATGAAGCGCTTGTTTGACAACCGATCAATTATAGCCAAAGGCAGACGGCCGAAAGGGTCTTTTTGCCCCGCGACACCGGCCATTCCTTGACGTCGCAACGAAACCGCCCCTAAACTCGAATCCCGTTCCAACAACGCAACATAATTTCCGGGGGGAAAACATGAACAGGCTCCACGCTGCCGCTATCGCCTTGACCATTGCCGCGCTGCTAGCGGCAAACAACGCGGCCCACGCCGCGGATTACAAACCGGAGTACCGTCTATCCACCGTCCTCGGGCCCGCCTTCACCTGGGGCAAGGCTGGCGAACGCTGGGCAGAACTGATCAAGCAGAAGACCGACGGACGCATCAATGTCAAGCTCTATCCCGGCACCAGTCTCGTTGGCGGCGATCAGACCCGGGAGTTTTCGGCCATCCGGCAGGGCGTCATCGACCTCGCCATCGGCTCGTCGATCAACTGGTCGCCACAGGTCAAGCAGCTCAACCTGTTCTCGCTGCCATTCCTGACCCCCGATGCCAAAGGGCTGGACGCGTTGATCAAGGGGGACGTTGGCAAGGATATTTTTGCCATCCTGGAAAAACAGGGAGTCGTTCCCCTGGCCTACGGAGAAAACGGCTTCCGTGAAATTTCGAATTCCAAGCATCCGATCAAGTCACCTGCCGATCTCAAGGGTCTGAAGATCCGCATCGTCGGGTCGCCCATCTTCATCGATTCCTTTACTGCGCTGGGTGCCAACCCGACGCAGATGAGCTGGGCAGACGCCCAGCCGGCCCTGGCCACCAAGGCAGTCGACGGGCAGGAGAACCCGCTGTCCGTGTTTAGTATCGCCAAGCTGCACACGCTCGGACAGAATCAACTGTCCTTGTGGGGCTACATGGCCGATCCGCTGATCTTTGTCGTCAGCAAGCAAATCTGGAGTTCCTGGAGCGAGACAGACCGCAAGGCGGTGCGCGAAGCCGCCGAGCAGGCCGCCGCCGAGAACCTGGTCGCTGCGCGCAAGGGCATCAGCCCCGGTGACGATGCTCTGCTGCAAAGCATCGAGAAGAGCGGCGTAACCATCACCCGCCTGACCCCCGAACAACGAAAAGCCTTCAAGGACGCAACCCGCCCGGTCTACGACAAATGGGCGGCCACCGTCGGCAAGGATCTGGTCAAGAAGGCGGAAACGGCGATCGCCAACGCCAAGTAATCTCACTCGCCCAGCCAAGCCGTTCAGCGACGGCTACGCCAACCCGTAGCCGTCCAGTCTCCTTTTTGAACTCATCCCGCCTGACAACAAAGCTGTTCATGGACACTCCCGGCAAAAAAAGCCCGGCCAGGCTCGAACGGGCCCTCGCCGCCGGCTGCATGGCTCTGCTGTGCATCATCACGTTCTCCAACGTTCTGGTGCGCTACCTGACCAACATCTCCTTCGCCTTCACTGAGGAAATATCGGTTTTCCTGCTTCTGGGCCTTACGCTCCTGGGCTCGGTCAGTGCCTTCGCGGAAGGTCGGCACGTACGCATCACTCTGTTGGTAGACAAGTTGCCGAATGCCGGCAAGGCCATCTGTTCGAGCCTGGAATGGGCAGCCAACGTTGCGATGTTCACCTTGCTCGCCTGGACCGGATGCCGCATGGCAGTGGACGATTTCGAGTTCGAGGTCACATCTCCGGGACTCGGCCTGCCACAGTGGTTGTACACCGCCTGGCTGCCGCTGCTTTCGGCCGTGATCGTCTTGCGCCTGTTTCTATTCCTGATCGCCCGACGGAGAAAGACAGCATGAACATGCTGTTATTTGCCACCTTTTTCGTCCTGATGTTCTCCGGCGTTCCACTCGGCGTCGCCATGGGGTTGTCGGCCAGCGCCATCGTTTTCCTGGCGGACCTGGGCATCATGTCAGTCCCCACCAGCGTCTATACCGGCATCGCCAAGTACCCGCTGCTGGCGATTCCGGTGTTTGTGCTGGCCGGCATGGTTTTCGAACGTTCCGGAGTAGCGTTGCGGCTGGTCCGCTTCGCCATTGCTATCGTCGGAGAAAGACGAGGCGGGCTGGCCCTGGCAGCCATCCTGGTGTGCATGGTGCTTGGCGGAATTTCCGGCTCCGGCCCGGCGGACGCGGCCGCTGTTGCCACGGTAATGATTCCCGGCATGGTCCGCGCCGGTTATCCGGCGGCATTTTCCGCGAGCGTGATAGCCGCTGCAGGCTCGACGGCGATCCTCATCCCGCCGTCGATTGCCTTCATCCTCTACAGCGTGCTGGTCCCCGACGCATCGGTTCCGGCTCTGTTCGCGGCAGGAATGGTGCCGGGCATGCTGGCCGGTGTTGCGCTGATGGCGCCGGTCATCTGGCTTTCCATAAAACACGGTTTCGGCGAGGAAAGCGCCGGAACCGATATCCCCAAAGCAGGTTTCTGGCAGACGTTCAAGGAGGCCATCTGGGGATTGTTGGCCCCGGTGCTGATCCTTGGCGGAATGCGCTCCGGCGCGTTCACCCCGACCGAAGCGGCCGTCGTCGCGGTTTTCTACGGACTATTCGTTGGCCTGGTCGTCTATCGCACACTCGACTCGCGCTCGATTTTCGAAGTTCTGGTCGAATCCGCGGAAGTGTCGGGCGTTATCCTGCTGATCATCGCGCTCGCCAGCGTGTTTGCGTGGGCGGGAAGCACGCTGGGCGCTTTCGAAGCACTGGGTTCGGTCTTGATCGGGATCTCTGCCAACGAAACCATTGTGCTGCTGGCAGTGACACTGTTGCTGCTGATCGCCGGCATGTTCCTCGACGCCGTGTCCATCCTGTTCATCTTCGTTCCATTCTTGCTGCCGGTCATCCTGCATTTCAAATGGGATCCGGTATGGTTCGGCATCATCCTGGCAATGAACATGGCCATCGGCCAATTTACGCCACCGATGGCCATCAACCTGATGGTCACCAGCCGCATCGCGGGAACCAGCATCGAGAAGACGGTTCCCTGGGTGCTATGGATGGTCGCGGCGATGATCGCGGCCCTCCTCCTGGTAACGTTCATCCCGGAGCTGGCACTGGCCCTTCCGCGCTCGCTGGGCTACCTGAACTAGGTCGCCAGCCTCAACCTCCGGCGACTTTCATTTCCGACAGCAGGATCGAGCCGACCTGCCGGGAGCCGCGTACGGCCACGTCATTGCCCACATCGACAATATTCAGGAACATGTCACGCAGATTGCCGGCAATGGTGATTTCCTCGACCGCGTGCTGGATCTCGCCCCCCTCCACCCAATAACCGGCCGCACCCCGGGAATAATCACCGGTCACGTAATTGACGCCCTGCCCGAGCAGTTCGGTGACCAGCAGCCCCCGGCCCATTTTTTTCAGCAACCCGCGGAAATCGTGCCGCCCCGAATGGACGACCAGGTTATGGCAGCCGCCGGCGTTGCCAGTCGGGGCCATGCCGAGCTTGCGCGCGGTGTAGGCACTCAGGAAGTATCCCTGCAGCACGCCGCTCTCCACCAACTCGCGGTCGCGAGTCGCCACGCCGTCGTTGTCGAACATGCTGCTCGCCAGCGCCCCCGGCAGATGCGGACGCTCGCTGATGCGCATGCTCGCCGGAAAAATGCGTCGGCCAAGACAATCCATCAGGAAGGAAGTCTTGCGGTACAGGCTGCCGCCGCTCGCGGCGTGGGCAAAATTGCCGATCAGCGAGGCAGCGAGGGGCGCCTCGAACAACACCGGAACCTTGCAGGTTCTGATTTTGCGAGAGCCGAGACGAGACAGCGCCCGGCGCGCCGCGTAGTCGCCAATGGCTTCGGGCGAAGCAATTTGCCGCGGGTCGCGCGACGTCGAGTACCAATCGTCGCGTTGCATGTTCTCGTCCTTCCCGGCGATGACCGAGCAAGACAGGTAGTGCCGCGATGTCGGATAGCCGCCCATGAACCCGAGGCTGTTGGCCGAAATGAAATGGCCTTCCTGGATCGACACCGAGGCACCTTCGGAGTTCGTCACCTGCGGGCTGACATCGAAGGCGGCCTGCTCGCACCGCCTGGCCAGATCGGCCGCCCCATCCACCGACAACTGCCATGGGTGATACAGATCCAGATCGGCAAACCCCTGCTCGCGCGTAGCCAGCAGGTTGGAGTCCGGCAGGCCGGCACAGTCGTCTTCCGCAGTAAAGCGGGCAATGTTGAGCGCGGCCTCGACCGTTTCACGCAGCGCCGCCGCCGAGAAATCGGACGTGCTGGCATGCCCCTTGCGCTGACCGATATAGACGGTGACTCCGATTCCTTTGTCACGGTTGTACTCAATGGTTTCCACCTCGCCGCAACGCACCGTGACGGATTGTCCGAACCCCTCCGAGACGTCGGTCTCGCAATCGCTTGCGCCGAGTTTTCGCGCATGATCGAGAACATCCTGAGCATAGTTGCGCAGCGCATCGAGGGAGTGGCTGAACCTCGCCTCAGGGGAAATCGGAACGGTTTTGCGTGACATGGATATCGGAGCCGGTTACGAAACCGCTATCATAGCAGCCTCGACCAACCACCCGCCCCCGCCCACCCGCATGAACAGTTCAGAAGACGACGGCCTCCCTCTCTCCAAGACCCAACGCAAGCACGCGATGGCGGAATTGCAATCGCTTGGCGAGGAATTGGTGGCGCTTCCCGCGGACCGCGTGCGGAAGCTGGACATCCCGGATGACTTGCGCGAAGCCGTTGCCACGGCACAACGCATGCCGCGCCAGGATGAGGCCAAGCGCCGGCAGATGCAGTACATCGGCCGGCTGATGCGCAAAGTGGAAATTGAACCGATCCGTACCGCGCTGGCCGACGCCCGCGGCGAATCGGCCAGCGAGACCGCACGACTGCACCGACTGGAACGGCTGCGCAACGAATTGCTGGCGGATGAAAAGATCCTGCAGGAAATCGCCACACTCTACCCGGCCATCGACCTGCAGCATCTGCGTTCGCTACGCCGGGCAGCTTTGAAGGAACAGGAGCAGAACAGGCCGCCGCGGAATTTCCGGGCGATTTTCCAGTTGCTGAAAGAGGCCGACCAGCAAGCCTGAAGATCAGGCGAGTACCTGTTCCCGGTAGCGGCCAATCTCGAAGTCGCCACCGGTTTCTTCAAGCTCCGCCGGCGTCAGCAGGTATCGGTGCTCCGCCTGGACGAATTCTAGGCTTTCGCGCACGTCGAAACTCCCCAACGGCAGCACCAGCCTGATTTCCCCGTGGGCGTTCTCCTCGCGCAGCCGGATGCCCGGAATGGCGTCCGCCGCCGAAAACCCCGACGTCCGCGGGTGAAGCTCGATGCTTTGCGCGTTCCTGGAAAGCGTCTGGATGCCGATACTGGCACTCGCGTCAGGCGTTACGCTGTAGCGCCTGACCATCCCCAGAACCCAGTTGTCGCCTCCTTCCGGCTGGATACACAGGAGGACACCGATTTTCAGCCAGTCGCCGATACTCTCGGCCCCCGCGCAGAACCCGCCAAGACTGACGTTCTCGACAACCCAGCTTTCCGCCGAACGTTCGATTCCCAGGCGGGCGACATTGCCGGCAAAGACCGTCAGGCAATCGTCAAACCCGTGCAGCACGGAAATGCGGGTCTTTACGGCGTGGCGGACGTGCTCCCGCTGCGGAGGCTTGGGTGCCCAGTACAAGGACAAATGCTGCAGCACCTTGAGTACCGTCGCCGTCGGATATTCGCCACCAAGATTCATGTCTGCCGGAACCGACCCGCGTTCGACCGCGTGCAGCAAGTCGTTCAACGCCTGCGGCACCGTGCCGGGAAGGAAAAAGCGCAGGGAGGCCGACACTTGCGCCGGCGGCCGCGCCAGCCTCGTCGGCGGCGAACCGGCCGCCGCATCGACCCAATAGACGCTCCCCGGCAGACACGTACTGGCGAAGACGAATCCGGGCAGGAAATGCGCAATCAGCCGGTCCGCCAGTTCGATCTCGATCGGCAACAGGGTACCCATCGACGACGAGGCCCGAACCAGCACTTGCAGATATTGCTGCGCAACACTGGTCATCCCCATCGTACCCGGATAGATCTGTACCGGTTTCTGGGCAAACCCATCCGCCTCGGCAACCAGATAAGGACGCCCGATCCCCAGCCACAGATCCTCGCCAATTGCTCCGTAACGGTACTCGATCCATTTGAGCTGGCTCGAACGCGCCGCCAGCAGGCGGGTTGCGGCAAGCGGCAAATCGTCCTTGAAAGCCTCGCTGCCCTTGTCCTTGGGATTCCGGCGGTAACGCTCGACACAGCGGGCGTACAGCCCGGAAACCTCGCCCCAATAGTTGAAACAGGCCGTCCACAAACGCCGCTCGTCAGTTTTCGACAATCTGGCCGGCTGCAAATAGTCCCGCGTCAGACGACGCAAAGGTTGTTGCGCGGCCTCGTCAAGGCGGATCACCACATCGAACAGCTGGTCGAGACGAAAATCGTCGGCCAGCCGCAGGGACTCGAACCAGCCGTAGATCTCGTCAATCGCCTTGAATGCATCGAGAGGCAGGTCGGCGACAACGCGCTTCAATTCCTTGGCATCCCCAAGAGGGTGGTCGGGGCGCGACGAAAAGAGATTGAGGATCATGGAACCGCGTTCTGCCGAACAAGTGAGCCGGCCGTCAGGAACAACAAAAAGATGAATGGGTATTCCGGGAGTATAAGACGATTGCCGGAAGCTGCAAACGGGAGAGATCGTCAAAAGAGCGAGAGGCAATCCATTACAATGCGGTTTCCGGCCATTTGTGCTTACGCCCATGAAACCTTATCTTGACCTGATGCGCCATGTCTTCGAGCACGGCACCCAAAAATCCGACCGGACCGGCACCGGCACCCGCTCGGTGTTCGGCTGGCAGATGCGCTTCGATCTCGCCGCCGGTTTCCCGTTGCTGACCACCAAGAAGCTGCACCTGCGCTCGATCATCCATGAGTTGCTATGGTTCCTGCAGGGCGACACCAACATCCGGTACCTCAAGGAAAACGGCGTGCGAATCTGGGACGAATGGGCCGACGCCGACGGCAACCTCGGCCCGGTCTACGGCCACCAGTGGCGACACTGGAAAACGCCGGACGGGCGCGAAATCGACCAGATTACGCAACTTGTCGACGGCCTTAAGAAGAACCCGGATTCGCGCCGGCATATCGTCACGGCGTGGAATCCTTCCGACGTTGACCGCATGGCGCTTCCGCCGTGTCATGCGCTGTTCCAGTTCTACGTCGCCGACGGCCGCCTTTCGTGCCAGCTCTACCAGCGCAGCGCCGACATCTTCCTCGGCGTGCCGTTCAACATCGCCTCCTATGCCCTGCTGACCATGATGGTGGCGCAGGTGTGCGGTTACCGTCCTGGCGACTTCGTGCACACTTTCGGCGACGCGCACCTTTACAGCAACCACTCCGAGCAGGTGCAACTGCAGCTCACGCGCGAACCGCGCGCGCTACCGACGATGCGCATCAACCCCGAGGTGAAGGACGTCTTCGCCTTCCGCTTCGAGGACTTCACGCTCGAAGGCTACGATCCACACCCACATATCTCGGCGCCAGTGGCGGTGTAGCAACTCCATGCTTTCACTGATCGCCGCCGTCGCCCGCAACGGGGTCATCGGCAAGGATAACCAGTTGCTCTGGCACCTGCCGGGCGACATGCGCCACTTTCGCGAAACGACGCGCGGCAAGCCGGTAATCATGGGACGCAGGACCTGGGAATCGCTGCCCGAAAAGTTCCGCCCGCTGCCCGGACGCCTGAACGTAGTGGTCAGCCGCGACCCGCGCTACGCAGCACCCGGCGCCACGCTTGCCGGGTCGCTCGAGGACGCCATCGAAATCGCAGGCAGCGCCGAAGAGACCTTCGTCATCGGCGGCGCCGAACTCTACCGGCAGGCGCTGCCGTTCGCCAACCGCCTATACCTCACCGAGATCGCCGCCGATTTCGGCGGCGATACGTGGTTCCCGGAAATCCATCCGGAGGACTGGCGGGAAACATCGCGCAGCCAGCCCGTGGAAGAAGCCGGGCTGGTTTACACGTTCGCGCTCTATCAGCGCACGCAGTCGACGTAGTAGTTGGCCTTGCCGTTCACGACTTCCTTGACGAGTCCGTGGATGTCTGTCTCGAAGCCCGGGAACTGCTCGTTGAACTCGCGGGCGAACTTGAGGTAGCGGACGATCGTCGCGTTGAAGCGTTCCCCCGGGATCAGCAGCGGAATGCCCGGTGGATAGGGCGTCAAGAGAATGCTGGTGATGCGGCCTTCCAAGTCGTCGATCGGCACCCGGTCGACTTCTCGGTGCGCCATCTTGGCAAAAGCGTCGGTGGGTTTCATCGCCGGAACCATGTCCGAGAGGTACATCTCGGTGGTCAAGCGCGCCACATCATTGACAGCGTAGACGCCGTGGATCAAGTGGCACAGGTCCTTCAGCCCGATCCGTTCATAGCACGGATGCTTGGCCACGAAGTCGGGCAACACCTTCCATAGCGGCTGGTTCTTGTCGAAATCGTCCTTGAATTGCTGCAGTTCCGTGACCATCGTATTCCAGCGTCCCTTGGTAATGCCGATGGTAAACATGATGAAGAACGAATACAGGCCGCATTTCTCGACGATGACCCCATGCTCGGCCAAGTACTTGGTGACGATGGCTGCGGGAATGCCACGTTCGGCGAACTCGCCGTCGACGTCGAGGCCCGGGGTAATCACTGTGGCCTTGATCGGGTCGAGCATGTTGAAGCCTTCCGACAGTTGCTGGAAGCCATGCCAGCGCTCACCGGGCTTCAGCATCCACGCTTCGCGCTCCTCGATTCCCTCTTCCGACAAATCATCCGGCCCCCACACCTTGAACCACCAGTCGGCACCCCATTCCTCGTCGACCTTGCGCATGGCACGGCGGAAGTCGAGCGCCTCGGCAATCGACTCTTCCACAAGTGCCGTACCCGAAGGCTCCTCCATCATCGCCGCCGCCACGTCGCACGAGGCAATGATCGAGTACTGCGGCGACGTCGAGGTATGCATCAGGTAGGCTTCGTTGAAGATGCTGCGGTCCAGCTCGCGCGCTTCCGAGTTCTGCACCAGGATCTGCGACGCCTGTGACAGGCCGGCCAGCAACTTGTGCGTCGATTGCGTGGAGAAGACCATCGACTCCTTGCAGCGCGGACGGTCGGCCCCGATGGCGTGATAATCGCCGTAGAAATCATGGAATGCGGCATGCGGCAGCCAGGCTTCGTCGAAATGCAGCGTGTCGATCTTGCCATCAAGCATTTCCTTGATTTCCTCGACGTTGTAGAGCACGCCGTCGTAGGTGGACTGCGTAATGGTCAGCACGCGCGGCTTGGCGCTCTTGTCGGCGGCAAACGGGTTGGCAGCGATCTTTTTCTGGATGCTCTCCCAGGAGAACTCGCTCTTCGGGATCGGGCCGATGATGCCGAAGTTGTTGCGGGTCGGCATCAGGAAGACGGGAATGGCCCCGGTCATGATGATCGAGTGGAGCACCGACTTGTGGCAGTTGCGGTCCACCACGACGATGTCGCCCGGCGCCACGGTCGAATGCCAGACGATCTTGTTCGAGGTCGACGTGCCGTTGGTCACGAAATACAGGTGGTCGCAATTGAAGATGCGCGCCGCGTTGCGTTCGGAGGCCGCCACCGGGCCGGTATGGTCGAGCAGCTGACCCAGCTCCTCGACCGCATTGCAGACATCGGCACGCAACATGTTCTCGCCGAAGAACTGGTGGAACATCTGGCCAACTGGTGACTTCAAAAACGCCACGCCACCCGAATGGCCAGGGCAATGCCAGGAATAGGACCCATCAGCGGCATAGTGCGTCAACGCGCGGAAGAACGGCGGCGGCAGCGAATCGAGGTAAGCCTTCGCCTCGCGCTTGATGCTGCGCGCGATGAACTCCGGCGTGTCCTCGTACATATGGATGAAACCGTGCAGTTCGCGCAGCACATCGTTGGGGATGTGGCGCGAGGTGCGCGTCTCGCCGTGCAGGAAGATAGGAATTTCACGGTTGCGGTGTCGGATCTCGGCGACGAAGGCGCGCAACTCGGCCAGCGTCTCATCGGGTTCCAGCGCCAGTTCCTCGTCGTCGATCGACAAAATGAACGCGCTTGCCCGCGATTGTTGTTGAGCGAACGAGGTCAGGTCGCCGTAGCTGGTGACCCCGATGACGTCCAGCCCCTCCTTCTCGATGGCGGCTGCCAGGGCGCGAATGCCGAGGCCGCTGGCGTTCTCCGAACGAAAGTCCTCGTCGATGATGATGACCGGGAAAATGAAGCGCATGAATGTGGTTCCGTGAGGAGTTAGGAGTTGGGAGTCAGGAGTGTTTCGCGAGGCATTGCTCCTCACTCTGCACTCCTCACCCCTTGCTATATCTTCGGTAACGTGACGCCGACCTGCCCCTGATACTTGCCGCCGCGATCCTTGTAGGATGTCTCGCAGATCTCGTCGGACTCGAAGAACAGCACCTGGGCACATCCTTCTCCAGCATAGATCTTCGCCGGCAACGGGGTGGTATTGGAAAACTCGAGCGTCACGTAGCCTTCCCATTCCGGTTCGAACGGCGTGACGTTGACGATGATGCCGCAGCGGGCATACGTGCTCTTGCCCAGGCAGACGGTAAGCACACTGCGCGGGATGCGGAAATACTCGACGGTACGGGCCAGCGCGAAGGAGTTCGGCGGGATGACGCAATAGCCCTTGCCCGACACCTCGACGAAGGATTGCGGATCGAAGGCCTTCGGGTCTACGATCGTCGAGTTGATGTTGGTGAACACCCGGAATTCGTCGGCACAACGGATGTCGTAGCCGTAGCTCGACGTGCCGTAGGAAACGATCTTGTGACCGTTGGCCTCGCGCACAAGTTCGGGCTCGAACGGCTCGATCATGCCGTGTTGCTCCGCCATGCGGCGAATCCACTTGTCGGACTTGATGGACATCTGGAAAACCCCGGAAACCGTTAAACAAAGGCCGGTATTTTACGGTTTCCGCGGGCTCCTGGGGGATTGACTTGCCCCCCCGTTTTTCCCATTCAAAATCAGACAGCTACGCTCAAGTATTCTGCACCACGATATTGGGGAATTTGCTGCTCATGTCCTTGGCCCGCTCGGCGATCTTGACACCGATGCGACGGGCAATGGCACGATAGATTTCCGCCGCCCGCGAGTTGGGCGCGCCGACCACGGTCGGCTTGCCGGCGTCGGTCAGTTCGCGAATCTCGAGTTCGAGCGGCAACGAGCCCAGCAATTCGGCACCGTAATCACCAGACATGCGCTCGGCGCCGCCGTGGCCGAAAATATGCTCCTCGTGGCCACACTTCGAGCAGATATGGATGCTCATGTTCTCGACGAGGCCGAGGATCGGGATACCCACCTTCTCGAACATCCGCAGCCCTTTTCGCGCATCAATCAGGGCAATGTCCTGCGGCGTGGTGACGATCACCGCGCCGGTCACCGGCACCTTCTGCGCCAGGGTCAGCTGCGTGTCGCCGGTACCCGGCGGCATGTCGACAATCAAATAGTCGAGATCGCTCCAGTTGGTCTGGTTGAGCAGTTGCTCCAGCGCCTGCGTGACCATCGGGCCGCGCCAGACCATCGGCGAATCGATATCGACCATGAAGCCGATCGACATGGCCTGCAGACCGAAAGCCTGCAACGGCTCCATGCGCTTGCCGTCTTCCGACTCCGGCTGCTGGCCGGTCAGTCCCAGCATCTGCGGCACTGAAGGCCCGTAGATATCCGCGTCCAGCAAGCCCACCTTGGCGCCTTCGGCCGACAGGGCCAAGGCCAGGTTAACCGCCGTGGTGCTCTTGCCGACACCGCCCTTGCCGGACGCCACGGCGATGATGTTCTTTACCCCGGGAAGCGGCTTCAGGTTGCGTTGCACCGCATGCGCCACGATCTTGACGGAGACGTTGGCGTCGACGCCTTCCACTCCCGGGACGGCTTTTACCGCGTCCACCACGGCGGCCCGGATGCTCTCCGCCTGGGTTTTGCCCGGGTAGCCCAGTTCGACGTCGAAGGACACCTTGCCGCCCTCAACCTTGAGGTTCTTGACGGAACGGGTCGAGATGTAGTCCTTCTGCGTGTTCGGATCTATGCAATTCTTCAGCGCCGCCTGGACGGCTTCTACCGTGACTGCCATGCTTCACTCCTGGTTGACATACCTGACTAATTTTGTCCAGTTTAACTGAAAACGTGATCGACTGCACTTTGCTAGAATGTTGGTTTTTCCGCGTTTCGCTGAAACCCAACAAAATCAAGGATCGCAGCTCATGTCCCGCAAAATCCTCGTCACTTCCGCCCTGCCCTACGCCAACGGTGCCATTCACCTTGGCCACCTGGTCGAATACATCCAGACCGATATCTGGGTACGGTTCCAGAAAATGCAAGCCAAGGACAAGGTTGCCGAGTGCTGGTACGTCTGCGCCGACGACACGCACGGCACGCCGATCATGCTGCGCGCCGAGAAGGACGGCATCACGCCGGAGGCGCTGATCGAGCGCGTTCATGGCGAACACTCGCGCGACTTCGCCGGCTTCCACGTCGCCTTCGACAACTTCTACAGCACGCATTCCCCCGAGACGCAGGAATGCGCGAACACGATCTACGCGCGCCTGCAACAGGCCGGGCTGATCGAGAAGCGCACCATCGAGCAATACTACGACCCGCAGAAGCAGATGTTCCTGCCCGACCGTTTCATCAAGGGCGAATGCCCGAAGTGCGGCGCCAAGGACCAGTACGGCGACAACTGCGAGTCCTGCGGCGCGGCCTACACGCCGAACGAGCTGAAGAACCCATATTCCGCCGTCTCCGGCGCGACACCCGAGCTGCGCCACTCCGACCACTACTTCTTCAAGCTCTCCAGCGAAACCTGCCAGAGCTTCCTGCGCCGCTGGACGCGCGAGCCCGGCCGCCTGCAGTCCGAGGCTTCGAACAAGATGCAGGAATGGCTGGGCACGGAAGGCGAGAACAAGCTGACCGACTGGGACATTTCGCGCGACGCGCCGTATTTCGGCTTCGAGATCCCCGATGCGCCGGGCAAGTACTTCTACGTCTGGCTCGACGCGCCGATCGGCTACATGGGTTCGTTCAAGAACCTGTGCGCCAGGAAGGGCATCGATTTCGACGAGTACTTCAAGCCGGATTCGAAGACCGAGCTGTACCACTTCATCGGCAAGGACATCCTCTACTTCCACGCCCTGTTCTGGCCCGCCGAACTGCAGCACGCCGGCTACCGCACGCCGAGTGGCCTGTGCGTGCACGGCTTCCTGACCGTCGACGGCGCCAAGATGAGCAAGTCGCGCGGCACCTTCATCACCGCCGAGAGCTACCTCGCGACCGGCCTCAACCCCGAGTGGCTGCGCTACTACTACGCCGCCAAGCTCAACGCCACGATGGAAGACATCGACCTCAATCTGGAAGACTTCGTCGCCCGCGTCAATTCCGACCTCGTCGGCAAGTACGTCAACATCGCCAGCCGCTGCGCCGGCTTCATCGGCAAGAAGTTCGACGGCAAGCTCGCCGCCACGGACGCCGACTGGTTGAAGCCCCTGCGCGAAGCGTCGGCCTCGATCGCGCAAGCCTACGAGGAACGCGAATTCGGTCGCGCCCTGCGCGAGATCATGGCGCTCGCCGATGCCGCCAACGTCTTCGTCAATGACAAGAAGCCGTGGGAACTCGCCAAGCAGGAGGGCAAGGACGCCGAGCTGCACGCCGCGTGTTCCCAGGCCATCGAGGCGTTCCGGCTGCTGACCCTGTATCTCAAGCCCGTGCTGCCGAAGGTCGCCGAGGCCGTCGAAGCCTTCCTGAACATTGCGCCGCTCGCCTGGAACGACGCCGCCACGCCGCTGCCCGCGGGCCATGCGATCAACGCTTACAGCCACCTGATGACGCGCGTCGACCCCAAGCTGATCACCGCGCTGGTCGACGCCAACAAGGTTTCACTGGCCCCCGTGCCCGAAGCCGCGCCGCAGAAGCACGCCGAGAAGCAGGAGAAGGCGGCCGAGGTCGCCAAGGCAGTCGCCGAAGCGGGGCCGCACATCTCGATCGACGACTTCATGAAGGTGGAATTAAAGGTGGCGAAGATCGTCGACGCCGGCCACGTCGAAGGCGCCGAGAAGCTGATCCGGCTCTCGCTCGACGTCGGCGAGACAGAGAATGGCCAAATGCGGCCGCGGCAAGTGTTCGCCGGTATCAAGTCGGCCTACGATCCGGCGCAGCTGATCGGCCGCATGACGGTGATGGTCGCCAACCTCGCGCCGCGCAAGATGAAGTTCGGCTTGAGCGAAGGCATGATCCTCGCCGCTTCCGATCCCGAAGGCCAGACGCCCGGCATTTTCCTGCTTGCTCCAGATGCTGGAGCCGTGCCCGGGATGCGCGTAAAATGATTTCATGCAAACGTCGCAAGCAGGCCTGCGCCCCCGACTGACGCTCGCCATCCTCCTCTTCGCCGGCATCGATATTGTCGGGATGGTTCTGTTTGCCTCGGGCGCCATGTGGTTCGCGCACGGAAAACCGCTGTTCATCCCCGGTTTTCCCGGTAGCCTGGTCGAGGCCGGCACCGCCACCGCCGGTGGATTGGCGCTGATGTTCTGGGCAGCATCGCGCATCCTGCGGGAATTGCTCAAGCACCCCGACAAGCAAAACCGGGGGCCCGACCGATAATGTCCCGACTGGCGCTGATCGACTGGGTTCTGATTACCGCCCTGATCTGGTTGGCCCTAGGCATTGCCGGCGTTTTCCTCGCACATCGATTCACCGTCATCAGTCGCGTCCTTTTCCCGCTGGGCGCCATCAACAGCCTCGTGCTGGGCATCCTGGCGCTGGTCGGATTGCTTTCGGAGACGCAGGAACTGATCCTGCCGATCGGGCTGCCCGGCCTCCCCTTCCACCTGCGGCTCGACGCGCTTTCCTCCTTCTTCCTCTTCCTGCTCGGCGCGACATCGGCCGGCATATCGATCTATGCCGCGGGATACTTCCGCAAGAGCCAAAGCGCGGTGCTTGGCCTGCAGTGCCTGCTCTACCACGCCTTCCTGACCAGCATGAGCTTCGTCCTGCTGGCCAACGACGGCTATGCCTTCATGGTCGCCTGGGAAACGATGGCTCTGAGTTCGTTCTTCCTGGTCACCGCCGAGCACCGTCACCCGGAGATCCGGCGCGCCGGCTACCTGTATCTGCTGATCGCGCACATCGGCTCAGTCGCCATCCTGCTTTCCTTCGGTCTCATGGCCGGAAGTACCGGCGACTACACATTCGACGCCATGCGCCAGTTCGCCGACGGAGCTTTCTGGCGCACAACCGCCTTCCTGCTCGCCCTCGTCGGGTTCGGCGCCAAGGCGGGCATCCTGCCGCTGCACGTATGGCTGCCTGAAGCCCATCCCGCGGCACCTTCACCGGTCTCGGCGATGATGAGCGGCGTGATGTTGAAGACGGCCATCTACGGCCTGCTGCGCGTCGGGTTCGACTTGCTGCACGCGCATACGTGGTGGTGGGGACTGCTGCTGCTACTGGTCGGATTGGCGACCGCCCTGTTCGGCGTCGTCTTCTCGGCGGTGCAGACGGACATGAAGCGGCTGCTCGCCTATTCGTCGATCGAGAACATCGGGTTGATCACCCTCGGCATGGGCCTGACCCTTATCTTCCGCGCCTTCGGCATGACCGGTTTTGCCTCCCTGGCGCTGACCGCAACACTCTACCACTGCCTGAACCACGCTTTCTTCAAGAGCCTGCTGTTCCTGTCCACCGGCTCGGTGCTGCATGCCACCGGCGAGCGCAATCTCGGCAAGCTCGGCGGCCTGATCCACCAGATGCCCTGGGTCGCCTGGCTGGCGCTGATCGGAGTACTGGCCTCGGCGGGCCTGCCGCCGCTCAACGGCTTCGTCTCGGAATGGCTGCTGCTGCAGAGTTTCCTGTTCACACCGGAGGTACCGCACGGCTACCTGAACATGCTGCTACCGGTGTTCGCCGCGGCCATCGCCCTGATCGCCGCGCTCGCCGGCTTCACCATGGTCAAGTTCTTCGGCGTCGTCTTCCTTGGCCAGCCCCGCGAGGAAAAGCTGGCACAAGCGCACGACGCCTCGCGCCTCTCGCGTCTCGGCTTGCTCTGGCTGGCCGCCGGTTGTGTGCTGCTGGGGCTGATGCCCAATGTGATCGTCAGCCTGCTGGACCCGGTCATGCAATTGCTCATCGGATTTGGCCGGCAACTCGATGCCCGGCCCGAGAACTGGTTGTTCCTGGCCCCGTTCTACGAAGAACGCGCCAGCTACAGCCCGATCATCTTCTTCTGCGGCATCGTGGCGATGACGCTTGTTTCGTGGCTCGCCGTGCGCCGCTACTTCCACAGCCGCGCGAAGCGGGTTCCGCCATGGGACTGCGGCTTCCCGCTGCAGACCGGGCGCATGCAGGACACCTCCGAAGGGTACAGCCAGCCGATCCGGCGCATTTTCTCGCCTTTCTTCAAACGCACGCGCCAGCACCCTTCGCCCTTCGACGCCCAGCCGCGCTACCTCTCGATCGTCGAGGATCCGTTCTGGTACTGGCTGTACCTGCCGGTCGCCTGGATCGTCGAGCAAGGCACCCGGGTGGTGGATTTCCTGCAGCGAGGACGGATCGCCATCTATCTCCTGTACAGCTTCGCAACGCTGATCACCCTTCTCGTCCTGACACGCGGATGAACTTCTACGCCCTCATCGCCCAACTGATCGAATTGGTGGCAGCCCTGCTGCTGGCCCCGCTGCTGGTCGGCTGGGTCAACCAATGCCGGGCGTGGCTGCAAAACCGCACGGCACCGCCGCTGCTGCAGACCTATTTCACACTGCACAAGCTCTTCCGCAAGGAAGTCCTGCTGGCGCACAACGCCTCGCCGCTGTTCCGCGCTGCGCCCTATGCCATCTTCGCCTGCATGGCGCTGGCTTCGGCCATCGTGCCGACGTTATCCACCAACCTGATCCTCGCGCCGGCCGCCGATGCCATCGCCTTCGTCGGCCTGTTCGCCCTGGCCCGCGTGTTCATCGCCCTGGCCGGCATGGACGTCGGCACTTCGTTTGGCTCGCTCGGCTCGCGCCGCGAAATGCTGATCGGGTTCCTTGCTGAACCAGCCCTGCTGATGGTTTTTTTCACCGCCTCGCTGATCTCGCACTCGACATCGCTGTCGTCGATTGTGCAGACCCTGACCCGCACCGACCTGATCATCTACCCGAGCCTGGCTTTTGCCGGAACCGCGTTCACCATGGTTTCACTGGCCGAAAACGCGCGCGTCCCTGTGGACAATCCGACAACGCACCTGGAACTGACGATGATCCACGAGGCCATGATCCTCGAATACTCGGGGCGACACCTGGCTCTCATCGAGTGGGCCGCCAGCCTGAAACTCTTCGCCTATTCCTGCCTCGGCATCGCCCTGTTCGTGCCGTTCGGCATTTCCGCGACGGCGCTACCGACCGACTTGCTGCTTGCTGCTTCCTGCATGCTGATCAAGCTGGCGATCGGCGGCTTCGTGCTGGCCCTGATCGAGACCCTTAGCGCCAAGATGCGCATCTTTCGTGCTCCCGAGTTCCTCGGCACCGCGTTCCTGCTCGCCGTCCTGGCCATGCTGGTGCACCTGCTGCTGGAGACCGGCCGATGACGCCCGCGATCATTCTCTCCGACGCGCTTGGCGGCCAACTCATCAATCTCTGCGCCGCCATCATGCTGCTGCTTGGCTTCGCCATGCTGGCGCAGCGGCGCATCCTGTCGCTGATCAATCTGTTCATGCTGCAGGGCGCGGTGCTGTTCACCTCGACCGTCATCGTCGCCTACACCACGCACCAGAGCCACCTGTACTGGTCGGCCGGACTAACCCTGAGTCTCAAGGTCATCGCTCTGCCGTACATCCTGCACCGCCTGATCCGCAAACTGTCGGTCAAATGGGACGTGGAGACGATCCTCAACATACCGACCACCATGCTCGTCGGCATCGCGCTCGTCGTCGTCGCCTTCAACGTGGCACAACCGATCTCGCAGCTCTCGGGGACGATCATGCGCGCCACCATCGGCATCGCGTTGGCCTGCGTCCTGCTCTCGTTCCTGATGATGATCACGCGCAGCAAGGCGGTGCCGCAGGTGATCGCCTTCCTGGCCATGGAGAACGGCCTGTTCTTCGCCGCCACCAGCGCCACCTACGGCATGCCGATGGTCGTCGAGTTGGGCATCGCGCTCGACGTGATGGTCGGCATGGTCATCTTCGGCGTATTCTTCTTCCAGATCCGGCAGCAGTTCGACAGTCTGGATATCCGCCACATGGAAAGGATCAAGGAAGAATGAGTGAACTCGTCCTGGTCCTGGCCATCCCCCTCATCACCTCCGCGGTGTTGGCGCTGGCCGGCCATCGACAGTACGCCGCCAACATCAATATCGCAGGCAGCCTGCTCACGTTGCTGGCCGCCGCGCTGCTGACTGTCCGCGTCATCAGCGACGGACCGTTGAACGCGCTCGAGGAGCAATTCTTCGTCGATCCTCTCAATGTTTTCCTGATCGCCCTGACGGCGCTGGTCGGATTCACCACGTCCGTTTTCTCCCGCCCCTACATGCGCATCGAGCACGATCACGGAAAACTGTCTTCCGGGCGACTCAGGCTCTACCACAGCATGTTCCAGATGTTCATGTGCACCATGCTGGTCGCCTTGTCGACCAACAATATCGGCATCCTTTGGGTAGCCATGGAAGCCGCCACGCTGGCGACGGTCCTGCTGGTTGCGCTATACCGGACACCGGAAAGCCTGGAAGCCGCCTGGAAGTATTTCATCCTGTGCGGCGTCGGCATCGCCCAGGCACTGTTCGGGACCATCCTCATCTACTTCGCCGCCGAGCAAGTGTTCGTCCACGAAGAGGGAGCGATGCTGTGGACGCACCTCTATGCCTACCGCACCGAACTCGAACCGACCATCCTCTCGCTGGCATTCGTCTTCATGATCGTCGGCTACGGCACGAAGACAGGACTCGTGCCGCTGCACAACTGGTTGCCGGACGCCCACGCCGAAGGCCCGACGCCGGTTTCCGCCGTGCTGTCCGGCCTGCTGCTGAACGTTGCCCTGTACGCCATCATCCGCTGCAAGGTGCTGGTGGACGGGGCGCTGAATACGCATTTCGCCGGCAACCTGATGATGGGCTTCGGCCTGCTGACGGTGGTTGTCCCATCCTTCTACCTGTCCCGGCAAAGAGACGTCAAACGCCTGTTCGGCTTTTCCTCGATCGAACACATGGGACTGGTCACCTTTGCCTTCGGCATGGGCGGCGGGGTAGCCAGTTTTGCCGGCTTGCTGCACATGACGGTGCACTCGCTGACCAAGTCGGCCATCTTCTTTGCCGTCGGCCATGCCGCCCAGATGGCCGGCACCCAGGTCATCGACGAGATCAAGGGGCTGATCAGGCGCTCGCCGACCATCGGCTGGGGATTGATGCTCGGCTCCCTGGCCATTCTGGGCATGCCGCCGTTCGGCGTGTTTACCAGCGAATTCATGATCCTGACCACGGCCATCAAGCATTATCCGTGGGCCACACCCGTCCTGCTCATTGCCCTGGGAGTCGCCTTCGCGTCGATGTTCGGCAAGGTGCAGAACATGGCCTTCGGTGAGCCAACCGTGAAACCCTTGGCTCACAACCCGGCGCTGCTGCCGGTTTTCCTCCATCTGGGATTGGTGCTCATCCTGGGGCTGTGGATCCCGCCTTACCTCAGCGAATGGTTCCGTCAGGCTGCCCGGATGGTCGGCTGAATCACAGAACGGAAAGCCGCAGAATGGAAAGTCAGACTCCCATGCAATTCCTCAACCAGGCCATCGAATTCGAAGCACTCGCCGATCATGCGGTGCCCACCTACGCCGCCTGCGTCGACGAGGCCGAGTTGCTGGCCTTCTGCGACGCCGCCCATGCCGGCGGCCGGCGTATCGTGGCCTTGTGGGGCAGCGACGAGCGCAATCGGGAAGCCCGTCTGGGTTTCGCCCTGCATGTTGCCTTCGACCTGGCAGAAGGTTTGGCCTGCCTGACCTTGCCGCTGTCCGCCGAAGCCCCTGTCTTTCCCGATCTTTGCGCACGTTTTCCCGCTGTCAACCGCATGCAGCGTGCAGTGATGGACATGATCGGCGCGCGCCCGGCCAGTGGCGACGTGCGCCCATGGCTGCGGCATGCCAACTGGCCGGCAGACTACCATCCGTTGCGCAGCGATGTGCCGGACACGCAGCACGCCACGCAGAACGAGGAGTACGCTTTCGTCCGCGTGGAGGGTGACGGCGTACACGAGGTTCCGGTCGGGCCGATCCACGCCGGCATCATCGAGCCGGGCCATTTCCGCTTTTCAGTCATGGGCGAGAATGTCCTGCGCCTTGAGCAGCGGCTGGGGTGGAAACACAAGGGGATCGAACGCCGCTTTGCCGGCATGGGCCTCGGCGAGGGCGTTTGTCTGGCCGGCCGAGTTTCCGGAGATTCGACGGTCGCCTACGCCTGGGCCTACAGTCAGGCCGCGGAAGCCATCGGCGCGGTGGCGCCGCCACCGCGCGCCCTGTGGCTGCGCGCGCTGTTGCTCGAACGCGAACGCATCGTCAATCATCTAGGCGACCTCGGCTATCTCGGCAACGACGTGGCGCTGGCTTTCGGGCTGATGCAGTTCATGCGCCTCAAGGAAGACTGGGTCCGTCTCAATGCCCGCCTGTTCGGCCACCGCTTCATGATGGATCGCATCGTGCCCGGCGGCGTGACGGTTGATCTGGACGATGCGGGCGCGCACGCCATATTCACGCAGTGCGAGGCACTCGAGAGCGAACTGCGGACCCTCAAGAACATCTACGACGAACACGCCGGATTGCAGGATCGTTTCCTGACGACCGGTCGCGTCACGCCGCAACTGGCCAAGCTGCTCGGCGTGATCGGGCTGGCCGGGCGGGCCAGCGCGCAGCACTGGGATCTGCGCTGCAATCATGCCTGCGCCCCCTACGACCAGTTGACCCCGCGCATAGCCATCGAACGCAATGGCGATGTGGCGGCACGCGCGCAGGTGCGCTTCACCGAAATCAAGGAATCCCTGCACCTGATTCGCAAGATCCTGCGCGAAATACCCGTGGGAGAAGTCCGTTGCGAAGTGCGCAGCGAAGCGGACAAGCGAGGTCTGGGCTGGATCGAAGGCTGGCGCGGCGACATTCTCGTGGCCGTGGAAACCGGCACCGACGGCAAGATCCGCCGTTGCCATTGCCATGACCCCTCGTGGCAGAACTGGCCAGCTCTCGAACACGCGGTAATCGACAACATCGTTCCCGACTTCCCGCTGATCAACAAGTCGTTCAACCTGTCCTACGCCGGACCGGACCTATAGGCAGCCCCGACCATGTTCCCGATGCTCAGACAGATCCTCCGCAACGGCATTGTCACGGAACCGGCACCCGATGCCGACATTGCGCTGCGCGTAACGGCGCAGCGGCTGTCCGAGGCCATGCTCGCGCAGCTCGGCCGGGCGCTCGTGATCCGTCACGTCGATGCCGGATCGTGCAACGCCTGCGAACTGGAAATCCACGCGCTGAACAATCCCTATTACAACCTGGAAGCGCTGGGCATCAAGTTCGCGGCCAGTCCGCGCCATGCCGATATGCTGCTGGTTACCGGCCCGGTGGCCAAGAACATGGAAATCGCTGTAAAACGTGCCTACGATGCCACGCCCGAACCAAGACTGGTTGTCGCCGTCGGCGACTGCGGCTGCACCGGCGGCATCTTCGGCGAGAGCTACGCCTCCTGCGGCCGCGTCGCCAATGTCATCCCGGTCGACGTGTGCATCCCGGGCTGCCCACCCACGCCGCTGCAACTGATGCAGGGCATCCTGGCAGCGCTGGCCGCGGACCGGAAGCAAGCGGAACAAGAATGACCCGCGTGACACGACGGCTGCTTATCCAGGGACGCGTCCAGGGCGTGGGCTTCCGCTGGTCTCTGATGGAAGAAGCCCGGCAGCGCGGCCTCGATGGATGGGTGCGCAACCGCAACGACGGCAGTGTCGAGGCGCTGGTGACCGGACCGGTCGAGGCCGTCGACGGGTTGACGCTGTGGGCCCACCGCGGCCCGTCGCATGCCCGCGTAGACCGGGTTCACTGCCAGGACGAACCCACCGACGAGCACCTTGAAACCACCGGCAGGTTTTCTCAAAAACCGACCGTGTAGCCCCGGACGGAAAGCACTACAATTGAATACGTCGCCATCCGCACACGGGATGGCAAGAATGGGAAATCGACTGACGGTTCTGCCGCCGAAAACAGCACGGGCTGCGCTCCGAATTCACTCGGAGCGCCCGGAAAGAACGAGGACGCACATGAACCCGCCGAACGGCACCGCGAAAGCGCTGGAATCACCTTTGGCCGCAAGAAGCGCAGCGCTGCGACTGGTCGCCACCTACGCCCTCTTTTCCTCCCTGTGGATCCTCTTCTCGGACAACGCCGTCGGCTATTTCTTCAGCGACCGGGCGCAAATAGTCCTGGTCAGCACCCTGAAGGGATGGCTGTTCGTCGCCGTCACCTCCCTGCTGCTCTACGTGCTGGCACGACGACTGTTTGCGCGAATCCAGGCGCATGCACGGCGCGAGCTGGATGCACGTTCGGAAAGCGCGCGCACCCACCAGCTTCTTGCAACGCTGGTCGACAGTTCGAACGACGTCATCTTCGCCAAGGATCTCAGCGGCCGCTACCTGCTGTTCAACCGCGAAGCCGGGCGGATCACCGGACGCGATCCGGACGCGGCCATCGGTCATAACGACGCAGAGATCTTTCCGCCGGCGCACACCGAACGGGTGCAAACAGACGACCGTGCTGCGATCGCGGAAGACCGCGTCGCAACCTTTGAGGAAACCTTGCCCACCGTTGACGGAGAACGCATTTTCCTGACCACCAAAGGCCCTCTGCGTGGCGACAACGGCGAGATCATGGGCGTTTTCGGCATCGCGCGCGACATTACCGAACGCAAGCGGGCAGAAGACCGCGTGCGCAAGAGCGAAACCAATCTCCGTACGCTGTTTGAAGAAAACACCTCGGTGATGCTGCTTATGGACCAAGTCACGGGACACATCATCGAGGCGAACGCGGCGGCAGAGCAGTTCTACGGCTACTCGAGGGACCGCCTGCGGCACATGCGCATCAGCGAGATCAATACGCAGCCGCCCGAGCAACTCACCCAGGCCAGACTGCGGGCGGCAAACGGCGACCGTCAGGTTTTCTACTTCCCGCACCGTCTGGCTTCCGGCGAAATACGCGACGTGGAGGTACATACGACGCCCATTCAGCGGGATGGACGCAAGCTACTGCTGTCGATCATTCACGATGTCACCCAGCGCAAGCGGGCCGAACAGTCGTTGCGCGAGAGCGAGGAGCGCTTCCGCCTGGCCATGAATGCATCCAACCAGGGCTGGTTCGACCTCGACCTGGAGAGCGGCGCGATCAACGTCAGCCCCGAGTACGTGCGCATGATCGGATATGAACCGGCCGAGTTCAAATCCGACCTCCAGCACTGGCTCTCGAACATCCATCCCGATGATCGGGACGCCGTTTCCTCCGCACTGGAAGGCTGTGCCGAAAACGGCGGACCATGCCACATGGAGTATCGCCGCCGCACAAAATCCGGACTGTGGCGGTGGATTCGCTCCGTCGGAAAAATCGTGGAATGGAATGACGACCAAAAGGCCGTGCGCATGATCGGCATCCATACCGACATCACGGAACGCAAGGAGATGGAGGACCAGATCCGGCAATTGGCATTCTTCGACCCGCTCACCCGGTTGCCCAATCGCCGCCTGCTCAACGATCGCCTGAGCCGCGCGATGGCGACCAGCAAGCGTAGCGGACGCTACTGCGCGCTGATGTTCTCCGACCTCGACAACTTCAAGCCGCTCAACGACCTGCATGGACACGAGGCCGGCGACCTGTTGCTGATCGAGGTTGCGGAGCGGCTTAAAAACTGCGTTCGCGAGATGGATACCGTGGCCCGGTTCGGCGGCGACGAGTTCGTGATCATGATCTGCGAACTCGATACCGACAAGACCGAGTCGGCCGCGCAAGCGGCTGCGGTAGCGGAGAAAATTCGCGTGGCGCTGGCCCGGCCGTACGTAATCACGATCGAGACCGACGAAGCGGCGGTCAAGACGGTGGAGCACCATTGCTCGGCGAGCATCGGTGTAACCCTTTTCATCAACCATGAGTCCAGTCAGGGCGACATTCTCAAGGAGGCGGACAACGCCATGTATGCGGCCAAGGAAGAGGGCCGAGATCTGGTCCGCTTCTTCGACGAGAAGCGCGCAAGTCTGAAACAGACAACCACCTCATCGTAATCCACCGCTCCAGCGGGAATTTCCCTCATTGGAACCTTACGGGGAACTTGCCCGACATCGACGCTGACTAATCCGCACTGGATTGCTTTCCATCCTTATTCACCTGTTTCCTTTCAACAACAAACATCAAGGAGAGAAAAATGGCCGTTCTCGTTGGAAAACCCGCTCCCGATTTCACCGCCAACGCCGTCATGGGCGACAACACGATCCGCAGCTTCACCCTGTCCAAGGAAACCCAGGGCAAGTACGTGGTGATCTTCTTCTACCCGCTTGATTTCACTTTCGTCTGCCCGTCCGAATTGATCGCCTTCGATCACCGTCTTGACGAATTCAAGAAGCGTGGAGTGGAAGTCATCGGAGTGTCGATCGATTCACAATTCACCCATCTCGCCTGGAAGAACACGCCGGTCAACAATGGCGGGATCGGCCAGGTGCAGTACCCGCTGATCGCAGACGTCAAGCACGAGATCTGCCGCGCCTTCGACGTCGAGTTCGGCCCGGCGGGTGTCGCTTTCCGCGGCTCCTTCCTGATCGACAAGAACGGCACCGTGCGCCATCAGGTGGTCAACGACCTGCCGCTCGGCCGCAATGTCGACGAAATGCTGCGCATGGTCGACGCCCTGCAGTTCACCGAAGAGCACGGCGAAGTCTGTCCGGCCGGGTGGAACAAGGGCAAGGCCGGCATGAAGGCATCGACGGCCGGTGTAGCCGAATACCTGGCGGCTCACGCCAAGGAACTGTAAGCAACGCACTCCCATGCTCCTGCCTGCGGCCACGGACAATTGTCCGTGGCCGTTTCCTTTGTAAGGAAACGTTTCATCGCCGGCGCGATCGTCAACCGGAAGCAGCAGCAGGCGTTTTCTTAACGACA
This sequence comes from Propionivibrio sp., assembly GCA_029975435.1. GTDB lineage: Bacteria > Pseudomonadota > Gammaproteobacteria > Burkholderiales > Rhodocyclaceae > Propionivibrio. The sequence goes on from JARKPC010000052.1 coordinate 33,373, forward strand.
AAGTCCGTTCTGTCTACGTAAATAGGAGCGTCTCATGGACAAATCGATGGTCAAGGGAATCGTCATCGGCGGCATCGCCGTCACCGCGCTGGCTGCCGGAGGCGTGGGCTACCAGGCGATGACCAAGCCGGCATTCGCCGAGGTTATAGCCGCCAAGGAAGTCAAGGAAACCATCCGGACCCCGCGTGAAGAATGTGAGGATGTCGCGGTGCAGAAGCAGGCTCCGGTGAAAGACGAGCACCGCATTGCCGGAACGGTCGTCGGAGCGGTGGCCGGAGGACTTCTCGGCAGCGCCGTCGGAGGAGGCACGGGCAAGAAGATTGCCACGGTCGCGGGAGCAGCGGCAGGCGGTTACGCGGGCAACAAGGTGCAGAAGAACATGCAGGAAGGCGACGTGGTGACAACGACCGAACGGCGTTGCAAGACGGTTTACGACACCTCGGTCAAGCATCATGGCTACGACGTCACCTACCGCCTGAACGGCAAGGAAGCAGTCGTGCGGATGTCCCACGATCCCGGCAAGCAGATCCCCGTCAAGGACGGGAAGATCGTCCTCGATCCTCCATCCGCTCAGGCGAAGAACTGAGCACCGGCGATCGCGAGGCGGAGTGAGGGTTACGCCCGGCCGCTCCTCCGCGCCACCGGAACGGACTGGAACTCCCGCTGGAAGCGTTCCAGGCAATCCAGGGGCCCGCAGACGAAAAGGGTATCGTCTGGTCCTGTCTCAAAGTCGCCGGAGAAGTCGACAAACACGTCCGGGCCACGCTCGACGGCGATGATCTTGGCCCCGGTGCGCTCAACCACTTCGCTGCGCCACGGATGCCAGCCGGACACTTTTCCGGCGCTCAGGCGAACGAACTTGATCCGGTTCTCAACCGGCACCGCCTGTTCGCCGAGCAACTGATAGGCCAGTATCTGGCCGGCCAGCTGACCTTCCGAGAACGCAAAATCCGCCCCTGCGCGGTAGAGGCGCTCGATATTGCGCGAGCGGCTCACGCTGACGATCAGCGGCACTTCCGGCGCATAGTCGCGCGCCACGGCGGTAGCAAAAACGGCCTCGGCATCGTCGCTGAGGGCCAGGATCACCGCGCTCGCATCGCGCACCCGAGCTCTGTCCAAGGTCGCGGTTTCCAAGATGTTGCCGGACACATCCACGCCGTCTCCCTGCTCGCGGGCGACCACGGTAAAGTTTTCCTGCGCGTCGCGCAGCATCTGCGCCACCTTGGCGCCCACCGTTCCCAACCCGACGAGAACGACCGGCCCGGTGCGGCGAATCGGCATCGCCATGCGCTCGACCTTCTCGAGGTTGGCCGGAGATCCGACCACCACGAGGATCGCGCCCGGCCGGACGACGGTTTCGGAGCCCTTGGAGGTAGTGAACACCCCGCCATGCCACTGGCCGATAACCGAGACGCCGTAGTTCTGGCGCAGATGCAGATCACCAAGCCGCTTCCCGGCGAGATCGCTGCCCGGTCGAATGCGGAACTCGGCCAGCCCGATTTTCGCGCCGAGCAGATGCATTCCCTCGGCGGGCTGACTGATGCGCGTACTGGCACGCGAAGCCAGCGCCGCGCCGAGCACGTGCGCCGAGGTAAACACCTCGGTGGCGCCGATCTGGAGCATCGGCGAACGGTAGAGCGGTTCGTCGGCCAACGCGTAGAGCGGGCCGGAGAAACCGTACTCGCGGACGATCAGGGTGCACGCCGCATTGGCGTGATCGTCCGCGTTGGTCACTACGGCCCGCGCCTGTCTGACCCGCAGCAAGACCGTCGGGTCATCCGAAAGATTGCCAAGCACCACGTTGTAGCCGCGATCACGGCACTGACGTGCCGTTTGCAGGTCTTCCTCGAAAATGACGAACGGGCACTTGGCGCGAAGAAGATCGTCGAGCAGGGACTCGATGGCCGGGCCGTAGCGGTAAAAAAGCACCTTGCCGTCCATCGGCGGCAGGACATGCTGGAGACGAACCTCGAACTGTTCTTCGAAGAACGGCAGGACGAACACCGGAAATACGAGAAAAACGAGAAACTGCCCGAGGAACTGGCCGAGGATCACGAACAGCGCAACCGCCGGATGCTTCCAGTGGCTGTCGTTGCCATAACCTGTGGTGGTCAGGGTCTCCGACGCCCATTGCAGGCTCTCCAGGAAGGTGCGCGGAGATCCCTCCAAGTAGCCCATCAGCACCATATAGACGGTTCCGAGAACGAGCACCGCCGCAGGCAGCAATGCCAGCAGGACAAGCAGCCTCCGCGTCGAACGCTTGAGTCGGATGAACATGACGATCAGTCTTCTACTTGTTATCTATGCGGGGAAGTATGTGCGCCGTCACCCCGGCGGTCAAACGCGCCGTTGATGCGCGTTCGCCGGCCCGAAAAACAGGCCTGCCGCAGCCTTCTCCCCTGCCGAACCAGCCCTCTGCGAAAGGCGCCCTGGAGGGATGCCTATTTCAGATTCTTTGCCGAAAGCAGCATCACCTGGCCCGCCACGAAATTGACGCTGATACCGCGTTGCTCGTCACCCCACACGCAGGTGCGAATTCCCAGCGCTTCGTCGCAACGCGCCGGATCGCCGAGAATCTGCTTCACTTCGTCGTAGGACTGCCCAGTGCGCAACTTGCCGTAGTTCTCAAGACTGATCTTGCTGCTGCAGGCGGCCAGCACCAAACTGGCCACGAGCAAAACCGCGCACCGCCAAACACCCGATCCATGCATGTGACACCTCGGCACAAAGTGACTCAACTGTAATCGATCCGCACGTTCTCGCTGCTCAACCAGTCGCCCAGCGCCGATAGCAGATCGTCCTCGAGTCGCACCCGGCAACTGTCGCCGAGCGCCAGTTCGCACAGGGCATCGGCATTACGGTACGACAACAGCACCGGGCAGTTTCCCGGCGTGTACGGCGTCAGCAAGGCGCGCAACCTCTGCGCCGCCAGCGGCGCATTGACCCCGCTGGCCTGCCCGTTCAGGGAAATGCGCAGATGCCGCGCAAAACGTCCGCGCGCTTCGGCCAGCGTCAACAGGCGCTCGGCCACCACGCGCACCTTGCCTTCTCCGGCAAAGTCGTCGCGCTGCACCTTGCCTTCTATGACCAGGACCTCGTCATCCCGGATCTTGTCGCGCTCGGCCTCGAAGGTTTCGTTGAACACCGACACTTCCATCGAGGTCGTCCCATCGTCGATCTGCACGAAGGCCATCTTGCCGCGCGAGGTGATCTTGGTACGCACCCCCACCACTAGGCCGGCCAGCAACTGCGGCTCTTTCCTCGGTTCCAGCGAGGCCAGCGGCTTGCGGGCAAAGCGCGCCACTTCCTGCTTGACTTCGTTGAACGGGTGGCCGGAGAGGAAGAAGCCGAGCGCCAGTTTTTCCTCGCGCAGCTTGTCGCGTTCCTTCCAGCGTGGCACCTCGCGGTATTGCGGCCGGTGCTCGTCATCCTGGCCGCCGCCGAAAACGTCGAACAGACTGACCTGCATGGCGTTGCGCTCGGCCTGCTCGGCCGCCTCGATGGCCACGCCGACCGAGGCCATCAACCGCGCCCGATGGTCGTCGATCGAATCGAAGGCGCCGGCACGGATCAGTGCCTCGATGGTGCGGCGGTTGACCATGCGCTTGTCCACACGCTCGCAAAAGTCGAACAGATCCTTGAACGGCCCACCCGTTTCGCGCGCCTTGAGGATGACGGTAACCGCCTGCTCGCCGGTCCCCTTCACGGCTCCCAGGCCATAGCGGATGGTTTTACGGTCGACGGGGACGAAGCGGTATTCGGACGCATTCACGTCCGGCCCGAGCACGGTCAGCTTGTTGGCGATCGCGTCGTCGTAGAAGATCTTCACCGTGTCGGTGTTGTCCATGTCCGACGACAGGGTCGCCGCCATGAACGCGGCGCAGTGGTGCGCCTTCAGCCACGCTGTCTGGTAGGTGACGACGGCATACGCCGCGGTATGCGACTTGTTGAAGCCGTACTCCGCGAACTTGGTCATCAGATCGAACAACTGCTCCGCGAGCGCCGGGTCGTAGCCCTTCTTCTTCGCACCTTCCGCAATGGTCTCGCGGTGCTTGGCCATCTCGTCGGCCTTCTTCTTGCCCATCGCCCGGCGCAACATGTCGGCGCCACCGAGCGTGTAGCCGCCGATGATCTGCGAGATCTGCATCACCTGTTCCTGATACACGATCACGCCGTAAGTCGGTTCCAGGCACCCCTTCAAGTCGTCGTGGAAGTAGTCGATCTTCTGCTGGCCCTTCTTGCGCAGAATGAAGTCGTCGACCATGCCCGAACCAAGCGGTCCAGGGCGATACAGCGCGAGAACGGCGATGATGTCCTCGAAGCGGTCGGGCGCCAGTTTCTTGAGCAGCTTCTTCATGCCCTCCGATTCCACCTGGAAGATCGCCGTGGTATTGGCGTCCTTGAGAATCTGGTAGGCCTTGGGGTCGTCGAAGGTCAGCGCGTCGAGGTCCGGGCGCGCGCCGGTCAGCTTCTCGACGTAATCGACCGCGAGCTTGATGATGGTCAGGTTGCGCAGGCCGAGAAAGTCGAACTTGACCAGTCCGACCTTTTCCACATCGTCCTTGTCGTATTGGGAGACGACCGAGCCACCGGCGTCGGCGGAATACAACGGACAGAAGTCCGTCAGCTTGCCAGGCGCAATCAGCACGCCGCCAGCGTGCATGCCCACGTTGCGCGTCAGATCTTCGAGCCGCCCGGCCAACTCGAACAGTTCCTTGACCTCCTCTTCCTCCTCGATGCGCTGCTTCAGTTGCGGCTCCGCCTCGATGGCCTTCTTCAGCGATAGCGGCTTGTTCTGCTCGACCGGAATCAGCTTGGAGAGCTGGTCGCAAAAGTTGTACGGCATGTCGAGCACGCGCCCGACGTCGCGGATGACCGCCTTCGAGGACATGGTGCCGAAGGTGGCGATCTGCGACACGGCGTCATGGCCGTATTTGTCGCGCACGTATTCGATGACTCGCCAGCGGTTGTCCTGGCAAAAGTCGATGTCGAAGTCCGGCATCGATACCCGTTCCGGGTTGAGAAAGCGTTCGAACAGCAGCGCGTAGCGCAGCGGATCGAGGTCGGTAATGCCGAGCGAGAAAGCCACCAGCGACCCCGCGCCCGACCCCCGCCCCGGCCCGACCGGCACGCCATTGTGCTTGCCCCAGTTGATGAAGTCCGCAACGATAAGGAAGTAACCGGGGAATCCCATCTGGATGATGGTCTGCGTCTCGATCTTCAGGCGGGCTTCGTAGATCGGGCGCTGCTTTTCCAGTTCAGCGGGATCGGGATAGAGCTGCTTCAGGCGCTGCTCCAGGCCGCGTTCGGCTTCCATGACCAGGAAGTCGTCGAGCGTCACCCCCTCCGGCGTCGGAAAGTTCGGCAGGTAGTTCTTGTACAGGCCGATCTGCAGGTTGCAGCGCTTGGCGATCTCGACCGAATTCTGCAGCGCCTCGGGCAGATCGGAGAACAGATCGGCCATTTCCTCGGGCGACTTGAAATACTGCTCCTCGGTGTACAAGCGGGGACGCCGGGTATCGCCCAGCATGTAGCCTTCGGCAATGCACACGCGCGCCTCATGCGCCTTGAAGTCATCGCGCTCGAGAAACTGTATGGGATGCGTGGCCACCAGCGGCAACCCGAGTTCCGCGGACAGATGCGCAGTCGCCGCCACCAGCGATTCCTGCTGCGCCTGTCCGCGCGGATGCGGACGCTGCACTTCAAGATAGAAGGCTTGCGGAAACAGTTCGGCCCAGTACGCCGCGCGGCTCGCGGCCTGCTCGACATTACCCTGCTGCAGCGCTTCGCCGATATCGCCCAAGGACGCGCCCGACAGGGCAATCAGCCCGTCCACCCCGATCTCGCGCAGCATGGCGCGCGTGATCTCGGCGCGCCCACGCACGCGCGGCGCCAGATAGGCGCGCGTGAGCAACTCGCACAGCTGCAGATACCCCTGCCGCGAACGGCACAACAGCAACATGCGGTAGGGCCGGTCGGGATCCAATTCGTTAGCCAGGTGGATGTCGCAGCCAAGCACGGGCTTGACCCCCGTACCGCGCGCCGCCAGGTAGAACTTGACAAGGCCGAAGAGGTTGGCGAGATCGGTCAATGCCAGTGCCGGCATGCCGCAGGCGGCGGCGCGCGACACCGCGTCGTCGATACGCACGATGCCGTCGGTGACGGAGTATTCGCTATGCAGGCGGAGATGGACGAAACGGGGATCGGACATCGCGTTATTTTACTCCGAGCCGGGTTTCGGACGGGCAGAGGCCGCCGATCGCCGGAAACAATCCTTTACAGATCCTTACGCCCGAGCCACACCTGCCAGCAGCGAAATGGCTATGCTGGAACCGTCACGAAACAAGGAGCACACCATGAAAACGCGCATTGGCATCATCCTGTCCCTGTCTCTCGGTCTGCTATCCGCCAACGCCGCCATGGCCAACGACGCGGTTCTCGGAGCGATCGTCGGCGGCGGGCTGGGAGCCGCTGTCGGCAGCCACGTCGGCGGCCGCGATGGCGCTGTCATCGGCAGCGCCGTCGGCGCCGCGGCAGGCGTCGTCATCGCTTCGGACGACGGCCATCGCCACCGCCCCGCGGCTTACGGCTATGCGCCACCGCCCCCGGTCCGCGTCTACGCCCCGGGGCCGGTTTATGCTCCAGCGCCCGTTTATGCGCCGACCCCGGTGTATTACGCCCCCCCTCCGGTCCGCATTGTCCGCCCGCCTGTCGTATATGTCCCCGTCTCCCCGGCGAGAGGAGAATGGCGCCATGACCATCGTCACTACGAGCGGGAGCATTACGACCGGCACTGGCGCTGAACAACCGCCAGGCAGGCGAATTCACCCTTCGACCCACTCCAGGATCGGCCGCCACAATTCGATATCCCGCTCGGCGCGCGCGGCGGGGAGATCGAATAACGTCATGCCGTTGGCGGCCAGTTGCACATACAGCTGGCTGTCGCGGATATAGCTCAGCACCGGCAGGTCCCACGACGACAGAAAGCGCTCCAGTTCGCCAGCCGCACGGGTACGCGGATCGACGCGCATGCCGACCACGGCGATGAAGGCACGCTCCTTGCGGACGGCTTTCTCCTGCAGCAGCGCTTCAAGGAAATCTCGCGTCGCCAGAATATCGAACAGCGACGGCTGCACCGGCACGATGACCCGGTTAACCTGGCGCAACACCTTTTCCAGCGCCTTGCCGTGCAGCCCGGCCGGCGTATCGAGCACCACATGCGTGGTGTCCCGTGGCGGTCGCAAGGGTTGGTCTTTCTCGATGTCCCAGCCGCGAATCGGCGGCAGTGCGGCGGGGCGGATCTTCAGCCACTCCCGCGCCGAATGCTGGCGGTCGGTATCGCCGAGCATGACCCGGCGCCCCTCCTGAGCGAAATATCCGGCGAGATTGGTGGCCAGGGTCGATTTTCCCGCCCCGCCCTTGGGATTGGCAATCAGGAAGGATTTCATGAACGTCCGGCTTCCATCAGGGCAGCAGTATCGT